>CAYSHN010000223.1:0-6115 GCA_964430815.1 uncultured Calditrichota bacterium
AAACACTATTTTCTGTATGTACGGTTTTTCCTGTTTTTATCTTATACTCTTGACTCGAAATCGCATCAGCAGTTTCTATAATTTCTATACCCAATCCATCGACCCAATCGCCCAGCAGTGTTTTAAAGCGGGTATACCAATTAAGCAACCCAACCGGTCCGACCAGTTTCAATATTCCAGTTGCTCCTGCTTTCAACATATAGCGGGTCGCTAACAGGGGGCCCAGGTCGGCCGTATGATCTACATGAAAATGTGAAAATAAAATATATTTCAACGCTGGAATACTGATTTGTTCTTTGCATAAAGCATGCCAGATTCCAGGTCCGCAGTCTATCAGCATCATCTTGTCGATCAGATAACCTGAACAACGAAAACAGTTTTGGCTTGGAATTATCGTTCCACAACCCAGAATCGAGACCTGCATAGTTTTCCTCGTCAAATATTAGGGTTTTCTTTAAACTTTACGCGGCTAAGGCCGATACTAGATATAAAAATTCCGATTTCCAATTGGGGAGGTATCATGAAACTCTTTAAAAAATTGTTTTATATGATTACTGTTCTCTCTTTTGCTTTACTGCACATGTACTGCGGAAGTAATCCGGTTGCTGAAGCGGATAAAGCATTTGAGTCAGGTAATTATGGTTTAGCCCTAAAATTATTCCTTGAAGCTAAGGCAAAGAATCCGCAGGATCAATCCATTACCGAAAAAATCGCTTTAGCTTATATGTACCGCGGCCAGGAACTTTATCAGAAAAGCAACAATATCAAATCATTCAGCGGTAATTACGATAAAGCACTGACCTATATTCCTGAAAATCCCAGTGAAGAATTTAAGAAACCCTACAGTAAATTGCTGTTAACTTTAGCCCGGGGTTATCTGAATTCCAAACCACAGAATGACATTGAAAAGGATGATTTCCTCAATAAAGCGATTGCCCACATGGAGGATGCGATCTATAACGATCAGTACAACAGTAGCGCTGAAAGTTTACTAACCAAAGTTAAAACCGATAATTTTCAGAAAATGCTGGATAAGGGTAAAGAACTTTATGCCCAGGGAAAAAAACAAAACAACATGGACATTTGTTTCAGCGCCGAATACTATTTTAAAAAAGCGAATGAATTTGATATATATAATGAAGAAGCAAAAAAAATGCTGGCTCAGGTCCGCAAAGAGACACTCAGTGTTCCCAATATCAAGGACGATTTAGCCATCGCTATCGTTGAGTATAAATATTTGGAAGGTCATTGGGTTATTGATGTCACTCTTCGTAACCATCTTACCGATCCAATACCGGTAGAACTTGAAAACTTTATGCTGACCGATACTGAAGGGAATACATACTCTCTGGACAGAGCATTTATGGATGCCAAATTCGCCGCCAATAAATTTAAGGGTGGGAATGTACGTCCGGGTGATACATCAGGCATAGTAGCTTTCAAAGCGCCCTCCGGCAAGAAAATGGAATATCTGGGTATTAAGATGGCTAACAGACAGGTAACCAGGAAATATTTACCATAAGTCGATTGCAGACCGATTTACAAACCGGGAATAATAAAAATCCCCTGTCTAGCAGCAGGGGATTTCTATTTTATATTCATTTATTTATAAGTTATCGAACAGTCTAGCTAAAATCGCACAATTTTAGAAGATCCAGTTTATTTCCCCGCCGACGATTAACGCCCTATACGTTTCAGAACCATTGAAATAAGTGGGCCCATATTCAGGATCAGCGATAATTTGCCGGGCTTCATCGAGAGTATATTTATACTTTTTATTATCCGTTCCTACAATGACTTTGAAAGACATTTGAGTACTAAAGAAATATTCGAATGAAATTTCCCCCAGTATTGTAAAATAATCATTTAATATATCCTGGGTACCCCCACCACTGGCATCGTTCCGGATCATGGTCATGGTTGATTCTAATAATAAACGCTGGGGAATGATATTCCAGCGATTGGTCTCATAGATATACAGGTTCAGATTCTTCTGATCATTCGAGAGTCGCATATAACTATGTACTGCGCCTACAGTAAAAAACAAGTTGGTCACCGCCGACGAATAAAATGTCAGGCTGGTAATAAATTGGTTGGTACTCAAGGGCAGGATTGAACCGATCAGACTGTGATCTTTCAGATTGAGTTTAATCGCCGATAATGAGAACCGATTACGCTCCAGGTTAAAAGCTAATCTACCTTCAAGTTTAGTACTGGTCTTATCAGTTTTGAACGGCTGGTCGTCAAAATCATAAATGGTCTTGCTAAGATCAGTTCGTAATCCATAACGCAGAGTTAACTCCGGCCAATGGGCAAATAGTGTAGTAAAGCCGGCATTGATCAGTGATATGGATGCTGTCGGCTGATAATTCTGCTTATCTAAATTGTCCTTATATATTTCAAAATCGGTGTTCAATATGATTATTTCAGGAAAAGCATAATCTATTTTTCCCTTAATGCCCTGCTTATCGTTATCCAGATAAGGATATCCCACCGTAAAATAATCACCCCCCAGTTTTTCATACAGCATTGTCAAATTCAAGGTCCGGTACCGGAAATCAAAACCGCTATAATAAGCCTGATCCTTTCCTTGTCCGGACTTCAAGGTATCTTTGGTACTTTGATAAAATTCAGCAAATAGACGGATATTGTTATCCCACAGGTAAAAATTAGTCGACCCACCATAGACATTATTTTTAAGGGGAATATTAAGTGACGTCTCAATAGAAGATTCCTGATCCTTACCATACAGATAATTTAAGGTAAGATCAAAATAATTTTGCTGTCCGATTTTAATAATCCCGGCACCTATCCAGCGACGGTATTGACCGGCAGTTTCAAATTGTTTATACAGACCTGCGGTGCGGCTGCCCTCCGCGATGGCTCTTTGCACCATACCACCCATGATGTCAACTTCCAGAAATGACTTTTTTCCCCATACATCCGGTACCTGTACCTGATATTTACCACCACGTACTTCCCGGCTTAAGATGAACAATTCGCTATAAGAATCAAAAAAATCTCCGGCAATCAATTCCTGATTACTCCAATGCAAATACAGGGATACCCGGGGGATACTGTTGAAATTTGAAATTTCCAGACGATTCCACTCATTGTTCTTCAAATCGGCCAGAAAGGTAAAATCCAGATTACTGGTCCGGCCAAAAAGAGAAATATTGAGCATCTGCTGTAATCCTGGAATCAGTGTGGTTATACCATACTGATCTGCACTGATGGAGTCCGGTCGGATTTCGGAATTCTGATCATATCCTGTGTTCTGAACCCTTAAAGAAACTCTCCCGGTCAAATCGAATCCCGGTTGGGACATGACGATAGCCGGACAGATAATTAACATCCAGAAAAATCTGATCTTCACACTACTGCTCCTTTTTTTCCGCGATTGAATCAGGTTCTCGACAGCGGAGTGCATTTAAAATCAAGAGTTCTGTATAGCTGTTATTTCGGCATTCGAACGGTCTTAGAATTATCCCGTAAAATATTGCCCGCCAGATCTTCGATCATAAAAGTGAGACGGTTTTCTCCCCGTTGCAATGGAACTGTCGTATCAAATGACCCGTCGGAATTTGGTTTGATTTCTTTTCCATTGATGACAACGCGCTTGATACCGGATGAAGGTTCCGGATCAAGCACTACCCCCCTGATATGTTGCTCAGCTGTCGCAGTACTTAAATTTGGCGGTGCCGGGGGTTGATATACATAAACGTTATCCTGAACCGGTTCGGTAATGGTTAGAATTGGTTTGACTGTGTCCAGAAATAAGGGTTGACTGATTTCCGTGGTGTTCCCTGAGCGGTCACGGGCAACTACGGTGATCACATTCTTGCCTTCATTGAGAATAATGGTGCGGTTGAAACTACCCCGTCCAAGTATCTCAGCAACCTCTTCATTATTGATGTATACTTTGACTTTATCGCCGGGAGTCGCATCAAATACTCCACCACTTAAACTATAATCACGACGATTAAAATACCCTGCGACTAGTGGCGAGGACAAGCGCAACTCGGGTTTTTGGGTATTAACATATATTTTTAAATCTCTACTTTGGCTCTGGCCATTATACTGTGCTACCAGTTGTATTGCATTCAAGCCTTCGGTTACTTTTAACCGTCCATTAAATGCACCACTGGCACTAACCGTCAGCGGAATATCATCAGCCCGGACCTCCGCACCTGGTGTTACCTGACCATTAATCGGCACACCCGCCGTTAATACCGCAGCATCCGAAAGCATCAGCGGCGGTCGATTTACTTCCAGAACAAATTCCCCGGCAGATTTTGCCTCTTCCTTTAACCGGGCTGTACGCGGCGGCAAGGGGGGTTTACCACGTTCCACTACGGTTTCCTGATTACTGCCAACAGTGACTTCGCCTGCAACATCTTTTGATTTCACCATAACATTTCCTTCTTCCACACGTACCATGGTGCTCTGATTTTGATCCACTTCAATTTCCAGAGTTGTCCCCCTGACGGCTATCACTGCTCCAGGACTTTCGATTTCACGTTCCTGACGCTGGTCGAAAACTTTTTTAAACCTGGCCCAGATATTTCCAGCCCAGATAGTAAATTTCATCTTGTCTTGATTGTCTTTCTCTGGTGTTTTAATTTCGGCGACATCGAATATTGTATTTTCATTAATTTTTAGTTCAGTTCCATCCGGCATATTTAATTCAACCCGCGAATTCAAGGCAGTTTTGATGCGATCCCCCTGTATGATAGTGCTATTCAGAGTGATGCTGCGCCAGCTGGTTTGCTGTAGCGATTGTACTTCAACTTTTCCAATAACGAATTTAACTGTCGCTTCACCGGCGGAGTAAAGATTAAATACAAGCAGGAGAATAAATATAAGCGTACACATTAAAATAGGTAGTCTAATATTATTAACTTTCATGAATTTCCTCCAGGAATAAATTAAGAGAACATGCACATAAATTGGACGGATATCATTGTTGTTTATATATAATAATTATCGACCCCCTGCCGGTAAGAATTAGTATACTTTTATAGAACTAAAAGAACCGAAAAAAATCTCCGGTTAGCGAGTTCAGAAGGCTGCTTATAGAATTCTGCTAAATATTTGATACAAATCCCAGACATTATCTACATAAGTTATGGTTTCCTTGGAACCATAAAAATAACCGTACTTTGGTCGTCCCAGTGGCCAGATCTGCAGATGTAATTCCCAATCGGTTGATTTAAGTTGCGTTATATATTCACGGATGGTATTCCAACTATAGGGAGATGACTGGTAATAACGAGCGATACTCTGGGCATCGAAAATACGTCCCGCTCCGCAGTTATAACTGGCCAAGCTTAACTGGGTACGGTTGACTGCATCGGCTTCCGGGAAAAAATCATATTGCTTCTTTAAATGATAAACTCCGGCAGCAATATTATCCCGTGGATTTAAAAGAATATGTTCCATATCCATTTCCAGGGTCAAAGCGCGGGCAGTTTCCGGCATGAGTTGCATTAAACCGCTGGCCCCGACAGGGCTGCGGGCTGCTTCATGAAACTTCGATTCTTGCATAATCTGAGCAGCGATTAACCGCCAATCAAAACCATGACGTTTTGCATATTTCCTGATAATTGGACGGTAACTCAGAATAGCCCGGCTATAACGGCTGCCCTCCAGTTCCCGTTTCATAGCCAGAATTCGTTTTTTTTCTTCGATAGTACGCTCTATCTTCACCGCCAGCGAATCAGTACTTGTAACAGCTGAATCAGAAACAGTAGTTTTACTACATGCCCAGGAAAATAAAAACAATATGACCACCAAGCGATAGAATCGTATCATAACGCTTTAATTTAAACTCATCCCGATTATTAAACCGACAATTAAACCGATCATTATAAAAATACCGCTAACCACCACTCCAACTGCCAAGTTACCCTTCTCCAGTTCATTGGGTATATCGAAGCGCGTGATTCGATTAATCAATTTATAGGTCAAAACCGATGATATCACACCAACCAGCACACCAAGAATTGCATACAAGAAGTTGCGGATCATAATTACATCCAACCATTCGGATTCCATAAGCCCCTCAATATTTTTAATTAATTATCCTGCTAAAAAACTAGTTTATAATAACTAT
>CAYSHN010000224.1:0-6104 GCA_964430815.1 uncultured Calditrichota bacterium
GGGGATAGGTAAAAAATAAATACTTATATATGACTTTTTCGTAATTTTATTCCGGTTTTTAATTAAATTTATCGGTTAAGCATTGTAGGCAGTGATGAATAAAGTAATTATTTAATGTATTCAACAATAGGGAGTGCTGCGTGGTAAAAGAACCTAGTGTAGATTCTAAATTGGCTCTAGAACACGGTTTGAATGCAGAAGAGTACGAAAAAATTATTGATATACTCAAACGTGTACCTACGTACACCGAGTTAGGAATATTTTCGGTAATGTGGAGTGAGCATTGCAGTTATAAGAATTCTCTGCTGCAATTAAAAACCCTACCCCGCGAAGGCAAAAATATGTTGGTCGGAGCAGGTGAGGAAAATGCTGGTTTGATTGATATTGGAGATGGCCTGGCGGTCGCTTTTAAAATAGAAAGTCATAACCATCCTTCTGCAGTTGAACCTTACCAGGGTGCTGCCACCGGTGTTGGGGGTATTATGCGTGACATTTTTACTATGGGTGCTCGTCCAATTGCAGCACTGAATTCATTGCGTTTTGGTGATTTGAATAATCAGCGCAATCGCTACCTGTTCAATGGAGTAGTCAAAGGAATCGGAGATTACGGTAATTGTTTGGGTATACCCACTGTAGCTGGGGAAGTATATTTTGAAGAATGTTATACTGATAATTGTCTGGTAAATGCCATGACCGTTGGTGTTGTTAAAAAAGACCAGATTGCCCGGGCCAGGGTGAAATCTCCAGGAGCAGCGGTTTATGCAATTGGTTCCTCTACGGGTAGAGATGGGATTCATGGTGCGACATTTGCCAGTGTGGAATTAAGTGAGGAATCGGAAAGTAAACGCAGTTCCGTACAGGTCGGCGATCCTTTTACCGAGAAATTATTGCTGGAAGTAACCCTGGAACTGATCAAGGAGAATATTATCGAAGGAATACAGGACATGGGCGCAGCCGGCCTGACCAGTTCCAGCTCGGAGATCAGCGCGAATAGTAAACTGGGAATTGAAATATGGCTGGACAGATTGCATTTACGTGAAAAAGATATGAGTCCTTATGAGATAATGCTATCTGAGTCACAAGAACGTATGTTGGTGATATGTAAGCCAGGTAAGGAGGAGAAGTTTGAACAAATTTGCCATAAATGGGATCTTGATTTTTCTAAAATTGGGCGAGTCACTGAGCATCAGAATTTGAAAATCTATTTTCATAGTCAGCTGGTTGCCGATATTCCTTCCTATTATTTATCGGCAGGTGATGGGGCACCGGTCTATCAACGGGAAACCGAAGTCCCGTCCTATTTGCAGGAGTTACAACAATTTGATTTAAACCAGGTACCTCTGCCCGACAACCTTGAAGGTGCTTTTCGCAGAGTTTTCACTTCGCCGAATATTGTCAGCAAGAAATGGGTGTTTGAACAATATGATTATATGGTCCGGACCAATACGGTGATTGAACCGGGTGGTGATGCAGCAGTGACACGGATTAAAGGAACAAACAAAGCGATAGCTATGAAGACCGATTGTAATGCCCGTTATGTCTATCTGGCACCACGCAATGGAGCAGCAATTGCAGTCGCAGAATCTGCACGCAATGTGGTTTGTACCGGTGCCAGGCCGCTAGCTATAACCAATTGTCTAAATTTCGGAAATCCATATGAACCACAGGTATACTGGCAATTTGCAGAGGTAATTGCCGGAATGGGCAATGCCTGTCGTAGGTTAGATACACCTGTAACCGGCGGAAATGTGAGTTTTTATAACGAAAGCGAAATTTATCAGGTTTATCCTACACCAGTGATTGGAATGATTGGAATTATTGAAGACCTTAAATACATCACTCCGGCCTATTTCCAGGAGGAAGGTGATCTGGTTTATGTGATTGGAACAACGTTCGCCGAAATTGGAGGTAGCGAATATTTAAAAGTTGTTCATGGTAAAGTGGCTGGCTTACCACCAAGTCTCGATCTGCAACTGGAAAAACAAACTCAGGAAAGTGTATTGAGCGCCATCCAGAAAGGATTGGTGAAATCTGCTCATGATATCGCCGATGGGGGTTTAATAATTGCCCTAGCTGAGTGTTGCATAGGTAATCAAGAACGAATATTTGGCTTAACCGCGAATATGTTTTCAGCGCTGCGGGCAGACGTATTATGTTTTAGTGAAAGCCAGTCACGTTTTATTCTGTCCACTGCTCCGGAACAGAAAAATGCCCTGGAAAAACATTTTGGTGAATTGAATATTCCGGTGCATCGAGTTGGTCAGGTAGGTGGAAAGGTATTCCAGTTTAATAATTGGTTTACGATCCCGGTCGTCGAATTATCAGCGTTATATTTTAATACCTTAGCGGATATGATGAAGGTATAGATTTGATAAATCACCTTGACAAAAAAGTTGGAAATAGCTATATTCCAATGACTCACGGTGACAGGTCATTATTGCGTCTAAATTCATTTAAAGACTTCATTTTTTATTCAATCAATTTTTTCATGTAAAAAATGTGTTGATTTTTCATCGGTGATTGAATTTTTTCATTTAATTTGACGTCTAATTAATGTAAAACTTTTTATCAATTTGGACTAAAAACACATCTTCTTTTGTGCTAAGTTAAATAAATTCAGGTAATTGGAGTTTAAAATACATGGAAGCCGGTAATTTACATCTATTGTCGACGTACTTAAAAAAGTGGTCTTATCAAGAAAATCGTTTAACACTATCCTATTCTTTTTTTACCGATCGGGGTTATGGGCGGCATATGGTTGACATGCGCATCAATGCACCGCAAAATATGGTTAATGATTTTTTGAATAAGGTGGTATATAAAGCTAAGGAAATTTTTTCTAATGGTGTAAAAGATGGCTCGGAACCAGCCGTGAGAATAATCAATGAGGGTGAAGTACAACGAAAACTGAATGTATTTCTCAATAAGATTTTAAAAGAATTCAATACTAATAAACGTTCCCGCGGTCGTGTTCGCATGATTAGCAGCCGCAGTATGGATTTTTATTATAACGATTACGAATATGAGTCCTTGGACGAGCAATCTAAATTTTATGTACACCTGAATCGTGGTGTTAACAAGATGAATGGGGATTTATGGCAGGCTGCAATTGATGATTTAACCCAGGCTCTAAATTTTTCTCCCGCACATCCGCTGGCCAATAAATATATGGCTGAAGCGCTTTTAAAAAGCCATCGGGCCGAAGAAGCACTGCCTTATTATGAACGTTATGCCGAAAACGAGCAATCATTGCAGGGTCTTAATGAACTGGCTCATGCCTATATAAAATTATATCGTTACAACGAAGCTACCGCTGTATTTAAAAAAATGAAAGCCATGAATGAGAATGATCTGCTGGTGAAGATCGGTCAGGCTCAAATAGCCTATTTACAGGGTAAGCAATATCTACCCATACTGGATACAATTAAGGAAATTGACGAGGAATGGCTGCGTGAATATTTAAAACATACCTGGGAGTACAAGTTACCTGGCTATGCGGAAGATGAATCGAAAATGTGGAATGCTGCGACTGCTTCGCGGTATTTAGGCTATGATCGCCCCTTTGATCTGACCAAGCGTGCTTTCAATGATGAAATCCCCTGCTATTTTGATTCGGAAAAAGGAACCATTCGTTTCGTAAAAGAAGAAATAGATCACTGGGTAGATATTGTAAACCGTTTTAATGTCGATCTTATCCATCCTGCTCTGCATCCTGAGCGGTTAACTGCTGTGGAGCTCAAAATTGGGAAAGCAGTAAAACCAAAGAAAAAAAGCAAGAAAAAAACTGATGCTGCTACCGATGTTGCTGATGAAAATATAGAAAAAATAGATGAAACAATCTGATCTGCTATAATATTTTCTAATATTCTACCAACCGTATGTCTTCTCCTGATAAACACCTGCTGCTGATCAATCCCTGGATTTATGATTTTACCGCCTATGATCTATGGAGCAAACCACTGGGATTACTTTATCTTGCTTCTTTCCTGCGGCAACAGGGATTTAAAATATCCTATTTCGATTGTCTGGATAAGTATCAGGAAGAAAAAAAGCCCAGGACCAAGAAATTCGGCCGGGGTCATTTCCACCGTGAAATAATTGATAAACCGTTGGTCTTAAGTGAAATTCCCCGACATTTTGCCCGATATGGGATTAGTGAATCAGCTTTTATTCAATTTATTAGAGATCATTCGAAACCGGATGCAGTACTGATCACCTCGATGATGACATACTGGTACTTAGGGCCTAAACGGGTGGTCGAAATCATCCGCAGTATATATTCAGATGTACCGATTATACTGGGTGGTGTATATGCGACACTCTTGCCTGAACATGCGCGGCAGGTCGTACGACCGGACTATGTGATTACCGGGCCGGGCGAAATCGCTGTTCTGAAATTATTGGGAGATTTATTTTCACTTGATTTCAACTCATTTGTTCAACCGGTTGTTCTGGATGATTACCCCTATCCGGCTTTTGATTTAATCTCGCATCCTGATTATTTAATTATCCTGACGGCGCGTGGGTGTCCCTACAATTGCTCTTTCTGTGCCCAAAAATTGGTATCCATGCCGTTCACCCAGCGTCAGCCCGAACGAGTCGTAGAAGAACTGGCTTATCATTTAAAAATGTTCAATATCCGTGACTTTGCGTTTTACGATGATGCACTCTTCATCCAGCCGGAAAAGCATATCAAGATCATTCTGCAAAAAATAATTGAAAGACGCTTACCTTTACGCTTTCATGCACCCAACGGCCTTTTCGCTAATGATCTGGATACAGAATTAGCCGATTTAATGTTTCGCTCAGGGTTTAAAACTGTTTGTCTTAGTTTTGAGACGGTCAATGAAAAGCGTCATCAGGATATGTATAACAAGATTTCCAAACAGGGCATGGTCCAGGCAGTAGATAATCTGGTTAAGGCGGGTTTTCAAAGGCATGAAATAGAGGCCTATGTGATCATGGGCTTACCCGGTCAATCACTATCTGAAATATTAGCCAGTATGATCTTCGTTAATAATCTGGGCATCCGGTTACGATTGGCTTCTTATTCACCTATTCCCAACACCCTTGATTTTAAACGAGCCTGTTCAGCCGGTTTAATTACAGAGGATATCGATCCGCTATTGACCAATAAAACCATCTTTCCATTACAACGATCAAAATCCGATTACGAGACGTTTAATAAACTACGGTCATTTGCTCATTTGCTGAATGATGCCAGCCGCAGTCATTTAGCTCCATTCGCCGATTCAGATTTTGGAATAAGTTTAAAACAGGTATTGAAGGATCTAAATTGAAAACAGAAAAATATCCGGTATTTAGAAATCAGGAAATAGAACTGGAAATAGAAAAACTGGCTTTTGGCGGTAAGGGTTTGACACGAATGGACGAATATGTGATTTTTGTTGATCAGACATTACCGGGAGACAGGGTTAAAGCACGAATTGTCAAACTCCGGCCAAATTATGCTGAGGCCAAAACACTAGAAATTATCAGACCTTCCCCTTTACGTATCACGGCGCCTTGTCCCTACTTTGGTGAGTGTGGTGGTTGCACCTGGCAGAATTTGTCATATGCAGATCAGTTAAAATTTAAAAAGGAACATGTTCAGGAGAGTCTGAAACAACTGGCTGGCCTTGAAGATTATGCTATTAAAGATCCTATCCCTTCAATGCCGATTTGGGGGTATAGAAATAAAATGGAATTTTCTTTCTCGGATCGACGCTGGTTTATCCCTGCCGAAAAGCAGCAAAAAGATAAAGACCGTCAATATGTCTTGGGATTACATGTGACTGGCACTTATGATAAAATTTTAAATGTGGATAATTGCCTGCTGCAAAATGATTTTGCCAATAAGGTTTTAAAAATTGTCGATAATTTTTGTGCCCATGAAAAATTGCCAGCATACAGTGTTAAATCACATGAAGGATATCTACGCTTTTTGGTCATCCGACATAGTTTATATACTAACGAGATTATGGTGGTACTGGTGACCAACACCCGATCTCCGGAACGATTAAAGCCATTGGCCGCCGAACTCGTTACCCAGATCCCGCAAATAACCTCAATTATAAACACAATTAATACACGCCCGGCTCAGA
>CAYSHN010000225.1:0-6093 GCA_964430815.1 uncultured Calditrichota bacterium
CCCTGTACCAGAACTATCCGAATCCGTTCAATCCGGCGACCACCATCCGTTACGACATACCGAAGCAAAGTGACGTTACGGTGGTAGTGTATGACGTTATGGGCCGTCAGGTCACTGAACTGGTCAACAGCAGGCATAACGCCGGTGCTTACACTGTCGACTGGAATGCCCGCAACTATGCCAGTGGTATATATTATTACCGCATTACAGCCGGGGATTTTGTGTCGGTGAAGAAACTTGTTTTAATGAAATAAGTGTATTTTAGATGTAGGGGCGCATGGAAATGCGCCCTTTTACAAAATACGATAATCATCGAAGGGACAAAGAAAAGTCTATGAGTCCCTGAGTACCTAAGGAGCCCCTCGACTTCGCTCGGGGAACGCGATTAGCACGGATGGGTCATCAGGGGGATATACATCACAGTTTTTCAAAGATTTTATAATATATTATTAATTACAATAAATAATTATAACAAGAATTGGTATGCTCAAAAAATTCATAATTACTAATTACTATTTACTGATTACGACAACTCTGCTCAATGCACAAATATACATTGCCCCTGACGGTCTGGACACCAATCCTGGTACCATAGATTCATCCTACGCCACTTTTCCCACTGCCCTTTCCGCCGCCCAGCCTGGTGATACGATCTATGTCCGCGGCGGTACTTACAATTTAACTAGTACCATAACCATCACCGCATCAAAAAATGGCACAGCAGAACAAATGTATACTCTGACCGCCTACGAGGATGAGATTCCCCTGCTTGATTTTTCAACACAAGCATTTGGATCCAAAGGTTTCAGTCACCGCGCCAATTATTGGCATATCATAGGTTTACAAATTATGGGCGCCGGCGACAACGGTATGGAGATCAACTTCGGTTCGAACAACATTATCGAGCGTTGTGTGTTTTACGAAAATAGAGACAGCGGTCTGCAACTTAGCAACGGCTCGGCGAATAACCAGGTCATCAATTGCGATTCTTACTATAATGCCGATTCAACCGATTATGGCGATGCTGACGGTTTTGCGCCCAAACTTACTGTCGGCAGTGGCAATTATTTTTACGGTTGCCGCAGTTGGGGCAATTGCGACGATGGTTGGGATGGTTATATGCGTGGCGCTACTGACGTAACCACTACAGTGGAAAATTGCTGGACCTGGAGTAACGGATACCTGAAAGACGGCAGCGATCCCGGCGCTCAGGCTAACGGCAACGGCTTTAAGATGGGCGGCGGCGACAATAGCAACGCCGATTCGCTGATGCACCATTTCGTTGTTATAAATTGTGTGGCTTTTAATAATAAAGGTAAAGGATTCGATCAAAACAATAATCTCGGTTCAATAACTCTGTATAATTGCACCGGATATGGTAACCTGGTGGCTAACTACAGAATTCAGCGTGACCTTGTTCCCGGACAAACCATGATAGCAAAAAATTGTGCTTCATATGAGGGTCTGGCGCAGTTGGGAACCTTTGCCGTTCAGGAGGCCAACAGTTGGCTTGAACCCTTCGTGGTAACAACGGATGATTTTTTGAGCCTGGATCCCGATTCAGCATCTTCACAACGCCAGGCCGACGGCAGTTTGCCGGAAATCAGTTTCCTGCATCTGGCCCAGGGCAGCGATTTAATAGATGGTGGTGTTGATCTGGGATTTCCTTATAAAGGTGCAGCGCCCGATCTCGGCGCTTTTGAAAGCGATTACCCGACCCAAGTCGGAAATGACCAAGCACCAATAACCAAATACCAATTAGATCAGAATTATCCAAATCCCTTCAACCCAATTACCAATATCCAATATTCAAATTCCAAACCTGAATTTATAACGTTGGAAATTTATAACCTACTAGGACAAAAGATGGCCACGCTGGTGGAGGGGAATCAGCTGGCAGGCAGTTATAAGGTGCAATTCAATGCCGCAGCTCTGGCCAGCGGGGTGTATTTTTACAGGCTGCAGGTGGGGCAGGATTTTGTGCAGACGAGGAAGATGGTATTGGTGAAGTAGGAGATTGGGGGTAAAGCGTTTCACTGAGAGACACTGAGACCTTCGTGTAATTCTTTTCTCTACCCACCTATCGACCGAGTTGGAATTTGGAATTTGGATTTTGGAATTTTTAAATCGGTTTTATCCGATATCTCCAGAAACCTATTATAAAACATAAGAAACCGGCGATAAAAACATAAAGATCTTTATAACGAAAATAGAATTTCTCTGCCTGCGATATTCTTTTTTCAGGAACACCCATTTGCGGCGGTGATATTTGAACGATCCAGCCGGATTGCTGTGCACCTACAAAAACTTTATTCCAAGTCAGATCACCTGTTTGCATAAAGTCAGTTTGCAGTAATCGATATCCGGCGGGTAACCGTACAACTTTTTTTCCTTCCAAAGACGGTTCGGCAAAGACAACGCTGTTATTTTCCAGGACTTTCACATATTGATGCTCAGAACTGTTCAGCACTTCATTCCATCTGGATTCTTTATTGAATGGCAGATAATGGGTGAGCAGGTACATTATCATAAAACCAGTAGAAAAAACGAATCCGCCCTTAAGCAGGCGCAGAATCGTCAGGGGAAACTGTTTCTTACAGATAAACGTGATGAGTAAAATCAGGATGATCAAAGCAGTACCTCCGGCAATATAGGGAAAGTTTTTCAGGATAGTGTCGAAGTTCAGGTACAATAAAGCATTTTTCTCGGAATCGGAAACCAGGAAGCGAATATAGTTAAGATAAATAAAATAGAGTACGCCGGCGCTGGCGGTTAAATAAAATCCCAATTTCACTTTTTGACCCCGTGGAATCATCAGCGAAGAAGATTTGATACTTTGATCTATCAACAGGGGGTGATGTTGCCAATTACAGGTAAAGACATGCAATTTATTATTTTTGCCTTTGGGAATAAACCAGCCTTTGCGTTTAAAAATAAAGGCGTATTCATCTTCGATATAGGCTACGGCGGTTTGGGACACCAGGATTTCATTACCCTTTCCTACACTTTCAACTCTGGCAGCGACATTGACGATATCACCATAAATATCTTCTTTTTCGACAATTGCATCACCGCTATGAATTCCGACACGGATACAGATCCTGAAAGTTTCATCCCCCTGCCGTTCCAGGGCCATGGTTTGCTGCATGGCTATTGCTGCTTCCACCGCCTGTTCAGGCTTAGCAAAGGCAGCCATAATGGAATCGCCGATGGTTTTAATAATGCGACCTTTAAATTTGGTGATGACCGGAAAGAGACGCCGGTTATGGCGGTCGACCATCAGCCGGCCCTGAACATCCCCGAATTTATCCCAATATTTGGTGGAATCAACAATATCTGTGAACAGGATGGTCACATTTTTAGTGGAAGACCTGATCTCTTCCCTGGTGCTGGTATAAATGACATCTACTGTATCATTGAACATGGTACTAACCTATGGTTTATACTATACATATCTATTTAGAAGTATCGACAGCAGGGCATGAGAGATAAAAATAAAATTAAGAATGATCAGTAAAATTCCAATCTCAACTCAGTCAATAAGAGGATGGGGTAAGGAATTACACGAAGTTCCACGAAGGGGGCACGAAGTTCCACAAAGCAAAATATTAGGGATTAGTAATTAATATTTAGTCATCCGTGCTTGGGAGTTTAGATAATTTTTGACTTAATCATTTATTAACGAAGTCCCTTTACTAAACCAGAATTAATTTTTCTTCGCCGAAGGTCTTCGTGTAAAGTTTATCCCTATTTCTTACAATATTTTCCCACAACTTTACCTGGATGATTTTATTCACCATTGCCAGGTGCGGTTCGATGTACTCGATGGGCACGTTCAGTATCGTGGCGATTTGTTGATACGAAAACTCGCAGACGTACTTGAGAAATCTGTAGGGTCTCAGGTTATTCGGAATTTCCGTGATAAGTTTTTCCAATTCAATCTGCTTGATATCCGCAATAAACTCTAATATTTTCTCATGGTCATAAATCTGATCTTCTTCCAGCCGGTTATACAGAAAAAACTCCTCCACCTCTTCAGCTGGTTCTTTAATTTGTTCATTCATACTTTGCTTATCACTTTGTAAAGCGAGTCTGTACAAAGACCGGAACAACGATAACTTCAGATCATTACTCGTGGCCAGATCTTCATAATGATTAGAAACTTCGGCTGCAAATGAATGAATTAATTTCTCAGCATTTTCATCACTGAAAGTTATTAAGAGAGCAAATGCAGATAGCCGAGTTAAATTCTCTTTGACAACCAGGGAGATATCCCTTTTAAGATTCCTCATAATTGTCCTCATGTTTATAATTGTATAGCTAAGAATATGTTTTCGCTTTAACTCATTATTAGCAAAATATTCAAATAATTTTTGTACCCTGTTCGGCTAATCCTGCTATTACGCCTTAAGTACAAACAGGTTCCTTCTTTCAATTATTGATACTCCTTTTAAAATAGCCTTCACTCATAAGTTATAATTAAGATATATATGTCTTAATTTGTGGCAAAAAAACCCCCAAATACTATCCATCATGGCCATTTTGTGCAACAGATATTACAGGCCGGAGACCATAAACACATTTTTGGGATAAAAACATTAGTATATCCTATAATTAAGACTAATATGTCTTAAGATATAAATCATAAATATATTTTGCAAGAAAAATATGTTTTTTACAGGAACTTGGCTTTTAAGATTTTTTTGTGGGATTTGGAACTTGGGATTTGGTATTAGTTGGTAGCCGCCGTGTCTACGTTAGACAGGGGAATTAACTTGACCCTAAACTGATTTTAGTGGGGAATTAGGTTGGCCCTTGACAGACAGGGATCTACCTAGGTTGAATTCCAAATCAAAATACATTCCAATCGCTAAACTTTAAATTCCTGAATACATTTATTCTAAACAAACAAGTTCCTTTAAATTTTAGAATTTGTAATTTAACACTATACTATCTCGACTGCTAACTATTAAATAAGTAGATTAAAATACAATTGGTTAGGCAGAGTTTAATTCAATTTGATATTTTGGAATAAAACTTTGATCTGACAGTTGAACACCTTTTATTCTATCAATCCGGTACGATCTATCTTCCCCCGTATTATGCTTAATAGCATATAGTATTAAATTATTATCCTTTGTTCTCCTTAAAGAATAGGCCTCAATGAGAGGCCTTTTCTTGATACCTTTCGCATCTATATAATCTAAATAAATACAAAGTCGATTTGCGGCAGCGAATCTAATTTTTTCTATAGGTGCTTGTACCCTCCACAATTGTACCATTGGAGGAGGAGTCCAGGTACTATCAATATCCATACTTAAACTTGAGATTAGGGGACGAGCAATTTTTTGTGTAGAACTAAAAAGCCAATTAAAGACCATTAAAAGTTCCTGCCAAAATGATGTAAAGGATGGTAAATGGGGCAGCTGATGTGCAAGCATATTTGCCCATTCAATTTCTATCTCTTCACGTTCCGGTTTTTTATTAAGAGATTCTATAGTCGGTACATCGATTTTTTTATAATCACATTTTAACAGGAGTGCCTTTTTAATTTGCTCAACATTACATGGAATTCTATCCTGACGATACATATTTATAATATCATAAAGATCTCTTGGTCTTTCCCGTTCATAAAGTGCCCTTAGTTTCTCCGCAAATAATTCTTCGAAACAATAACAATGTACATAAATATTATGATCAGGATTGTCTGAATACGGATGATATACTCTTTTTTGCACAGGTTCAAAAACTAATAATTCATCATTAGTTAAATCCAATTTAATAGTAGGTAATGCCCTCCTTGGCTGAAGAGGTCCTCGATAACTGATTCGACCCTGGACGGATTTTCCCCCACGAGGATTTTCATATTTATCAAAACGGATTAATTCTTTAGGAATTTCTATACCTGCTAATTCGTAAATCCAGTCTGATATAGATTTAAACATACTGATTAAGAATTCCGAATTGATATGATCGGCAATTTTTAATGTAAAGTCTAAATCTTCTGAAAAACGATATGTTTCAAAGTAACATTTTTTTAAACAGGTCCCACCTTTAAATATCCAGATAGGGGACAGTTCTTTGTTATTAGAA
>CAYSHN010000226.1:0-6093 GCA_964430815.1 uncultured Calditrichota bacterium
CGCGAGGCGTAGCAGCGTCACGCCTGAAGTCTGCTGGAGTCGGTCCATACTCGCCGGTAGCCTCAAATGACACGGATGGAGGCAAGGCGAAAAACCGTCGGGTGGAATTCGTCAAACAATAGACTATTGATTTTGTGGTGGCGGATTTTCAATTTGCGTTCAAACCGCCTGCGACGAGATAATTTGTGTTCATGTACCGGCAATGCCTTTCTTGCGGACACAAATGGCGTTAGAATGCTCCATGAACACACAGACGGCCCAATAATCCCATGCAGGCGCACCTGAACGTTGCCGTTAGCAATGATCCTTAAAAATCAAATAGTAGGTAAATAATTATGAATCGATTCCTGATAGTATTAGCCCTATGTTCCCTGTCAGTCTTTAATTCATGTCGTAAGTCTGCAGACAGTCTCGACGAAATTCAACCGCCGCCTCCGACGGTTCACGACTCCCCCTTAGCAACTCTGCTCGATTCAATGCGCTATGCATATAAACTCCCAGCACTGGCAGGCGCTATCGTCTCCGATACAAGTGTGATTGATGCACAGGCAGTCGGGTGCCGGCGCTATGGCGGCCCGGCGAATGTAACGCAAAATGATCAATTTCATCTCGGCTCGGAAACCAAGGCTATCACCGCTGTGCTCATCGGAGTTTTGGTCGACGAAGGTCTTTTAGAATGGGATTCCACATTGCCGTCCCTGTTTCCCGAATATGCAGCGACGATGCGGACTGAGTATCGTTCCGTCACGGTGCGAGACATCCTTTCCCACAGTGCCGGTTTGGTAACCGATCCAACCCTGACGCTTACGAAAACAACGCTGACCGAGCAGCGTAAGGAAGTCGTTGCCTGGGCGCTGACCAGGACCCCAACGAATGCGAAGGGAACATTTAATTATAGCAACACCGGTTACATCATTGCGGGTGCGATTGCGGATAAGTTGACTGGTCGCCCCTATGAGGATCTACTTTTCGAAAAGGTTCTTCAACCGCTCGGGATAACCACCGCCGGATTCGGCCCTATGGGTACGGCCGGACTCGATGATCAACCACTCCAGCATACATCCTCTTACAAACCTCTCGAACCGGGACCGAATGTTGACAATCCGCCTATTTACAATTCGGCGGGGAGACTGCACATGTCGATCGGTGACTGGGGCCGGTACATCCAGTGGGTTTTAGCCTGTGAAGCAGGTCAGCCTACATTACTGCGCGCGGAAACCGCGCTGATGCTGACCACGGGAGTAGTTCCGATGGACGAAGAGAGTTCCTATGCATTCGGCTGGGCAGTTCTGGATCGGCCGTGGGCCAATGGCAGGACTCTCACTCATTCAGGGAGCAACACATTTAACTTTGCCGTCGCCTGGCTCGCTCCGAATCTGAATTTTGGAGTGATGGTCGCTACAAATATTTGTACCAACGCCACACCAGCTTCAATGGATGCCATTATATGGCGGCTGATCTGTTTCCATTCGAATGGGCAATAATGTGGATGTTTAAAACATCCTGGGCTTTGAAAAAGAAAATCGAGCTTACCGAAGCAAAGAAATTAGCGAGTCCGGGTTGTACAGTACTAGCCTATAGTTTTCCGGATAATATTGAGAAGATTAAATATAAAATGTTATAACATTTCTAATATTCGCTTTTTAAAGTCGTCGAAACGACTAGCATATTTTGATAATTTTATAGTAAGCGGTTCGGCACCACTAAAACGGATTGTATCTTCCTGAATTTGAAATCATTATATTATTGACAACTGAGGAAAAAATGATGATAAAATTCAGGTTTGTACCCATCACTTTCATTTTACTACCAGTTATATTTCTTTCTGCGAATCGACTATTTCCTCAAAACATTCAAAACATGGAACTGGTTGCTCATTGGGGGAATGAATCATTTACCGATCTTACCGTCAATAATGAAATCCTTTATATGGTTAACGGCTATAAACTTCAAGTCCAGGATGTATCCACACCAACTCTTCCGGAATTAATCGGACAGGGGAATTTCAATTTAGGTGGACCTGAGTGGATACCCAAAATCGTTGTCCTTGAAGATTTTGCTTATATCCTCAATTATGATGAAATAGTTATTGTAGACATATCGAATCCAGCATTACCGGTTCAAAAGACTGTATATAATGAAGGCGGTACTCATATTACTTTGGCTAATCATTATGCCTATATAGTTGGAGGCCGTCCTAAAAGCGCTGGTCTGAAAATCCTGGATATTTCTGATCCCGATAGTGTTACGCAAATCGGCTCACTATATCCGGAGGGAACTATTACTTTTTATTGGATCGCTGTGCAGGGAAATTATGCCTACCTGGCAGAACATAATGGCTTGCGCATCGTTGATATTTCAACTCCTGCGAATCCTAAGGAGATAAAATATCTGAGACACAGTGAAGGATATGACCATGTTTTCACACTGGCGGTTGAGGGAAACTATGTATATGTTCTCATCACTGCTGAGCTTTTATTGCGAATTTTGGATATATCATCTCCAGCAGAACCAAAATTAATTGCCAATTATCAACTTTCCGATGATTTGTTTGAATGTGGTGCTATTCATCATTGTGCCTTAAAATATCCCTATCTCTATCTCAGCGGCAATAGCTATGATTTACTTATGCTCGATGTATCGGATCCATCCCTGCCAGTTGCAGTAGAGAAATTTAGAATGAAGGCCTACCCGGGTTCTGTAATAGTGCAGGATGATTTGATATTTGTCGAAGGTGGCGATAGTAGTTTATATCTCATGCGCAATCAATTGCTGACCATGATTGATCATGATCGGCAGATAAATATACCAGAGACATTTTCAGTAGCTCAGAATTATCCCAATCCTTTTAATTCTACTACTGCAATAAAATTCTCTTTACCTAATCCTGAAAAAATCAAAATTGAAATCTTCAATACATTGGGTCAGCAGGTGATGACATTATTGAATGAGATAGTACCTGCAGGTAATCATGAAATTCATTTTGATGCCAACGGATTATCAAGCGGGATCTATATTTATTCTATAACGACAAGCAGTAATAATATTATGAAAAAAATGATATTGATCAGATAATCACAAAAGGGTAAAATAATGATATATTATCTCAAACTCTACTTCGCTACGCTTATTGCGTTTTTTGCCATTGATATGGTCTGGCTAGGTTTGGTGGCGCGTACGTTTTATCGGAAGCATATTGGATTTCTGTTGGCCCCAAATCCCAACTGGCTTGCCGCAATAATTTTCTATTTGTTGTTCATTGTGGGCATCCTGATATTCGTCGTTGTACCCGGATTGAAAATTAACTCGCTCAGAACAACCTTGCTGTATGCGGCTCTGTTCGGACTTATCACCTATGCTACCTATGATCTGACCAATCTCGCCACTGTCAAAAACTGGCCCCTGCTGGTCACTGTTGTAGATTTGATTTGGGGAACGGTCTTGAGCGTGGCGGTCAGCCTGGTCAGTTTTATAGCAGGTAAGTGGCTGAGCTAGGTCAACCTTTTGAAGCCAACCTGTTTGGGCAAATTTATTCTGCAGGCAGACCATCGACCGACAGCCTGGCAGTGCCGAGTTTAAGAACTACTTTTACAGATAAAAACCAGGGGGTATATGAAAATAAAGTATCTTGATAGTAATCGGCTATACAACGCTTTTTTAGCCGGGGGGATGGCAGTTATCAGTAATCAGGATTATTTAAATAAAATCAATGTTTTTCCAGTAGCTGATGCCGATACAGGCACGAACATGGCCTCTACCATGCGTTCAATCGTAGAAGGAACACGAATTTACCCCTCGGTAAAAGATACTTTCCGCTCCATCGCTGATGCTGCTTTACTGGGCGCCAGAGGCAACTCCGGCATTATTTTCGCTCAGTTCATTCATGGTTTGAGCACGGAAATCCAGCACGAAAAAAGTATTCTGGCTGAAAATCTCGCTAATTGTTTAAATAAAGCTGTAGGATATGCTTATGATTCTATTTTAGAGCCTGTGGAAGGAACCATGCTAACGGTGATGAAAGATTGGGCGCAGGCTATTAAGAAATACGCCGAAAAAAGCAGTGATATTGTGGAAGTTTTACATCAATCTTTCATTACTGCCCAGAAATCCTTGGCTGAAACACCTCAAATGCTGAAAATCCTGGCTGAGTCCGGAGTAGTCGATGCAGGAGCAAAAGCATTCGTTGATTTCCTTGAAGGAATTATCAAATATATCTCCCAGGGGAAATTAAAGGATATTTCAAAAGCAACCCTGACCTGGTTTGATTCAAAAATCCACCCAACAGGAAATTCAGGAGATATTAAATATGGATACTGCTCAGAGGCAATTATCACCCGGAGCAAGCTTGCTATAAAAGATTTTCAAAGACAATTTTCTGTCTATGGTGATTCAATGGTTGTGGCGGGCTCACAGGAAAAAATACACCTGCATATTCATACTAACCGGCCTTCCGAACTATTTTATAATATTAAAGATTACGGCGAAATTGCTCAGATCAAGGTTGATGACATGAAGAAGCAATATGAGGTGAGCCGGGCCAGGAAATATCCTGTCGCTCTGGTAACGGATTCCGCCTGCGATATTCCCGAAGAAATGGTCAAGAAATATCAGATACACATGCTTCCTTTTCAGGTTTCTTTTGGTAAAAACCTATTTTTAGATAAACTCACTTTGACTTCTGAACAATTTTATAGAATGCTCAAGACCGATAAAAATCATCCCCAAAGTGCACAACCTAATTATAAAACCATCCAAAACGTGTTTGCCTTTCTAAGCAGCCATTACGAATCGGTAATTGCCATCCATATTTCCGATAAACTCAGCGGAGTCTATCAACAAAGCTTATTAGCGGGGAATAAAATAAAAAACAAACCAATCACAGTTATTAATTCCCGACATCTGTCTGTTTCCGAGGGTTTGCTGGTCATGCGCATTGCCCAGGCCATTGCGGCTGGATTAACTCACGATGAAATCATATCTAAAACAGGTGAATGGATTAATAAAACCAAAATTTATGTGGATATTAATACGCTAAAATACATGGTGCGTGGTGGTAGAGTAAGCCCCATGAAAGGTTTAGTGGCTAAATTATTGAACTTAAAGCCCATTGTGAGTCTGGATTCCGCAGGGAAAGCTATGGCCTTCGGCAAATCTTTCAGCCGAAAAGGGAATATGAAAAAAATCATCAATATAATTTCTGTTATGAAAGATAAAAGCGAAATATGGAATTATGCGATTGTTCACTCCCAGGTACCAGAAAGAGCCAATGTATATGCAGAAAAATTAACCCAAATTCTTGGTCAGCAACCCGCGTACATTATGAACATCTCACCAGTTGTCGGTGTCCACAACGGTATTGGTGCTCTGGCTATAGCTGTTATGTATCAATAAGCAGGGATTTTAATGTTCCATTCAATTTTATACTCAGTACTAGCCGTATTTATCTATATGCTAGGCTGGTTTGTCGCCGCCATTATCAAAAAAGATAATAGTATCGTAGATATTGCCTGGGGATTAGGCTTTGTGGTGATCGCTGGTGTAAATCTATTCATCAGTCAGACATCTGCGGGACGGCAGCTGCTCATCACAGTTTTAATCATTATCTGGGCCTGCAGACTTGCCGGGTACATTTTTGTTCGCAACAAAGGCCGGGGCGAGGATTTCCGTTATGCAAAATGGCGTGAAGAATGGGGCAAGAAAATAATAATCAAAACTTTTATCAATGTTTTTATGTCACAAGGATTTTTTATGTTGTTCATCGCTTATCCCCTCATTCTGGTAAATTGTACTACTCAAAAAACATTAAATTCTTTAGACTTATTGGGATTATTAGTCTGGTTGATAGGCTTTTTCTTTGAATCTCTGGGGGATTACCAATTATTTAAGTTCAAAAAGGATCACTCCAACAAAGGAAAGATCATGACTTCGGGATTGTGGAAATACACCCGCCATCCCAACTATTTCGGGGAAGTAGTCAGCTGGTGGGGTATTTTCCTGATTGCTTTATCGGCTCCTTATGGTTTGACTGCCCTCATCAGCCCCATGGTCATGACGTTTTTATTGTTAAATGTTTCCGGAGTGCCCATGTTAGAG
>CAYSHN010000227.1:0-6082 GCA_964430815.1 uncultured Calditrichota bacterium
TTATCCCGGAAGCGGTGGTTGGAGAAACAGTATCAATTACGGATTCTGAGATTGTGCCTGATCACGGTAGCAGCAAACCGATCATTCTGGTGGTGGAAGATAATGCCGACGTACGGCAGTATATACGTGAAAATCTGCCGGATTCCTATCAGGTTATGGAAGCAAGTGACGGATCTGCCGGGATTGAAAAGGCCATGGAGATGATTCCCGATCTGATCATCAGTGACGTGATGATGCCTAAACAGGATGGTTACGAGTTGTGCCGGATACTCAAGAACGATGAGAAGACCAGTCATATCCCGATCATTTTACTCACCGCCAAGGCAGCCAGTGAGAATAAGATCGAGGGGCTGCAAACAGGCGCGGATGACTATCTGATTAAACCTTTCGAACCAAGGGAGTTAGTTGCCAGGGTAAGTAATCTGATTGAGTTAAGGCGAAAACTAAGGAAGAGGTTTGAGACCTCTGTTCCGTTGAGAGTAGGTGTAGTAGCGGTTACCTCAATGGACGATGCTTTTCTGAAAAAAGCGCTGAAGTTAGTCGAAAAGAATCTGGGCGATGAGGATTTCCATGTCGACGCACTAAGCCATGAACTGGGTATGAGCCGGGTGCAGTTGTATCGAAAAATCATTGCCCTGACCAACCTGTCACCATGGGAATTCATCCGTTATATTCGGTTGCATCGTGCAATGGAATTGCTGCAGAAAGATACTGGAACGATTTCCGAAATTGCTTACCAGGTTGGTTTTAATGATCCCTCCTATTTCAGTAAATGCTTCCACAAACAGTTTGGGAAGTCACCTATGGAGGTGAAAAAGTCAGCTGAGAAATAACATCCTGATCTGGCCTTCACTTACTTTTCACTCATTTTTCCCTCAAAATGTAACACCATTACCTGATTTTGAAACAAAACTACTTGGTATTCCCTACTCCACTGTTATTAGCTTACGTCATTATAACTGTTTAATTTAATTTCCATTGATTAATTAATTATAAGCCATTTCAGAGGAGGAAAAACTATGAAGAAAACACTTTACTTCTTTTTACTTTTAGCCATACTGGCTATAAGCGACAACCAGGCATTTGGGCAATGCGTCTGGACAAAGGATGCACGCAATCCTGTACTCACTGGTGCAGGTTTGATACTTGCTCAGGATGAAAAACAACCACAGCACAAAGGGGGTGCGATGGGCTTTGGAGCAGTAAAAATGGGGGCACAATCTGATATTAAATCAATTCCAGCAGCCGAGCCATACCAGCGTACAAGACCCGTTGTATTGGATGCTGGTGTACGGCGACTGGTGCCGCATGATTATGCCTCAATCCAGGCAGCTATTGATGCATGTTCTGACGGTGATACGGTGCTGGTGGCCGAGGGGACCTATTATGAAAACATCAGTTTCAAAGGTAAAGCCATTACCGTGGCCAGCGAGTTTCTGATGGATGCCGATACGAGCCATATCTCTAAAACAATCATCAACGGCAGTCAACCTGCGAATCCAGATAGCGGATCGGTAGTTTATTTTATAAATGGAGAAACAAGAAATTCCGTTTTATACGGTTTATCAATTACCGGTGGGTTGGGCACAAAATCGACCTGGGGTGGATCGAGTAATCAATATTATTGGGGTGGTGGTATAAAAATGTCTGCCGGAGGAAGAATTGAATTCAACAAAATTGTCAATAATGTAATTAATCGTGAAACCGGTATTTACTGTTATGGAGGAGGAATTTGGGCAGAAGGATTAAGTATTACAGATACAATAATAATCAGCAATAACAAAATAGTTGGAAATGTTATTAATGCCTGGTGGGGCGGAGGCGCTGCTGCTACTTTGCTAACAAAAGGAAGCATAGTGTTTGAAAACAATCTGGTAAAAAGCAATATCTTCAACCTCGATGAAGGAGCAGGTGCAAGCTGTTTATATATTTTTGGCGGTGATAGTTTCTCTGATAACATAATTATTAATAACAATTTAATAGAAAGGAATATAACTTACATAACCCAAACCAATTTAGGTGTATGTAGCGGAATATATATTGAAAACTGCAGTCCAAAAATTTATAACAACATTATTGTTAAAAATTCGACAACATCAGATGGGGGTGGAATTGAAATAGCATGGTGGAGCAATTATTCAGGAGGTGTTTCTAATCCAATCCTATTTAACAATACAGTCATTAACAACAACGCATCTTATGGCGGAGGTATTTTAGTCCACTCTGATGAATCAGGAAAAGCAAATCCGTTAGTTTATAATACGATTGTATGGGGGAATGCGGCAACCAATAATCCTGGAATCCACCTAAGTGGCCAGGGATCTATCCGAATTTTTAACTCCATCGTTCAGCAACAGTCTTACCAGAATCTGAATAGCAGCGTCTTCTGCACCGATCCTCTTTTCGCCGATACCCTCGGCCACCTCAGCGCGCAAAGCCCGGCAGTGGGACGCGGACTGGCCAGCCTGGAACTCAACGGCGCCACCTATTACGCTCCAACCACCGATTTTGAAGGTAATCCCCGACCTTCACCCGCCGATCCGGGAGTGGATATCGGCGCCTACGAGTCGGAATACGAAAGTCAGCCTTATCCCACATCCTATTCTTTGAGCAAACTCTTCTTCAATCATAGCGATGATTTTCAGCATTTTACCTCGGATGTCGTCAATCAAAATGAGCAGAATATCCAGGTATACAGCAAATTCTATAACGCCGACAGCAGCGTCAGCGATTCGGTGGAGATGTTAGACGACGGCGAACATGGCGACAGCGCGGCTGATGACGGACTGTACGGTGGATCATTCACGACCATCCTTGAGGAGACCTTTTCCAGTTACCTGGTGATCCAGAACAACAGCAGCGCCACCCGCTCAGAATATAATGATAACAAGAAATTCACCACTGTCGGTCCGCTGGTTCTCGATAGCTGGGATATCACCTCCACCGATACGGTTCCCAATCCGGGAGACATGATCAAGCTAAAATTAAACCTGACCAATTTAAGTTCCACGGCGACAGCAAAAGATATTTCCATTAGATTCAGAATCGCCGATACCCTGGCTTCAGTTTCAGCGACACCGGTTGAATTCGGAGATATTGGTCCCGGCAGTACCGCCACCGGAAAAGCACAGAGATATATAGCACTTTCACAGAATTTTTTTGAATACCCGCAGGATACGCTGCCTATTGTTCTGGAGATTGCCAGCAACGATTATGTCTTCTGGTATGGCTCTATACAAATGGTGGTAGGGATTAATGGGACATCAACTACTGTACCGATGGTTTACGATTTAAAACAGAATTATCCCAATCCGTTTAATCCAAGTACCACTATCAAATTCCAAATTCCAAATTCCAATCTTGTCACTTTGGAAATTTATAATCTGCTTGGGCAGAAGGTGGCTACGTTGGTGAATGAAAAACTCACTGCCGGAAGGCACACGGTGGAATGGAATGCAGCGGGCTTTGCCAGTGGGGTATATCTGTATCGTCTGCAGGCGGGAAATTATACGGAAACGAAGAAACTGATTTTATTGAGATAAATAACCCACCCCTACTTCCCCTCCCTTATCCCCTCGACTCCGCTCGGGGACCAGGGAGGGGATTAAAGGGGAGGGTCATTTAACCGGTCGCCGAGCGAAGTCGAGGCGCTGGCCGTCTCGATACGCCCGTCTGAAGCGGGCTACTCGACGACCAAATACAACCTGTCATATTATTTCCAGTCAAATATGACCATCATCAGGGTTCTGTGCGACCCCCATCCGCCCCGCTTGTAGAAGCCCCCATGTGGGGGCTTTTTAATTTCATTAAATCAAGTATGAAGTGATCCTCGATATATTGGGGAAGTCTCGCTTAGCTCAACTAATAAGTACAGGAAGTGAATGAGGATGGATTCAGCCTTCTCTCAGATTTTAAATTGACAATATTACCCAATTTGGGTACATTCATACCCAAAATGGGTATGAAACTCGATAATTTAGCTGCGGCCCTCTTTCCCGGTACAAAACGCAAGATTCTGGCACTTTTCTTTCTTAACCAGGATCGGCAGTACTATTTTTCAGAAATAGCCCGTCTTACTGGAACGCGTCAGGGGGTCGTTCAGCGGGAATTGAAAACTTTATCTGAAGCAGGGATTCTAATCTCCGAGAGAAGAGGGATCCAGAAGTTCTATACTGTAAATAAGAACGTTCCAATCTATCCGGATTTAAGAAACATTGTATTTAAAACTTTTGGTGTCATTGATCAGATTCGGAAAGCATTGGAACCACTAGCGAAGAAAATCAATATTGCATTCGTTTATGGCTCATTCGCCAGGGGGGAAGAAATCTCCCACAGCGACCTCGATCTTTTTTTTGTTGGCTCCGTACGGCTTGAAGAGGTAGTTAGTGTTCTTTCAAAAGTTGAGAATGCTATCAAGCGTGAAATCAATCCTACTCTCTTTTCGGAAAAGGAATTTAAGCATAAGTGGTTGCAGAAAAACCACTTTCTCAGATCATTAGCAAAGACAGAAAAAAAATTCGTAATTGGAACGGAAAATGAGTTTAAACGATTGGCTGAATAACAATTGGCTTCATGTACACAAAACCAGCGTCGAAGAGATTCAGGCGCTGCTACACAGTTCCAAAGAAGATCTTCGCAGTGCCGGGATTAATGGAATCGCTGCTGCCTGGAGGTTAAACATATCGTACACAGCCGCATTGCGATATGCACGGGCTGCTCTTTATGCTTGTGGTTTCAGGCCAGGACGTGAGCGTGAACATGAGCGAACCATCGATTCTTTGAGTCATACCGTAAAAGGTATTGGTACTGATACAATCGCTTTGCTGCATAAGATTAGAAAAATGCGGCATACTGCCACCTACGATTCAATCGATATGATTTCCGACTCGGAAGCCGCTGCAGCAATGAAAGTGGCCATCGATCTTGGTCAACAGGTAATAACGTGGCTAAAAGAAAATCATCCAGAATTAATGACAAAGACAAACAGATAAAACACGATTACATCTCTCAATGCAAGGTATTCCCTGAGAAAGGTCATGCTCCGGAGATCCTGTTCATTAATCAGTAGTAAACCCGATCGAATGTAACGATTATCAGAGTTCTGTGGGATCCCCATCCGCCCCGCGTTGACCCATTGTTATGATGACATATAACAGTGGGTTTTTTATCTTACAACCTGAAAATATTAATTGTCATGTACCGATAGAAATAATTTCTACTCCAGATAGAAATAGTTCTGGATTATATATTCTCTTATCGATATATGAAATTTATAAAGCAGGGAGTTTTTGCACAGCAGGTCGAATATTTTTTCGTTTGACATTGATCATCCTGTATTTATATTAATTAATATCGTTAGGAATGGTACTTCCACTAAATGAGTCGCGTTTGCCCAACTGATGCTACTAAAGATTCACTAATGGTCAAGACAGCCAAAGCGCGTAACGTTCTTTTCGTCCTCCTGGGCGTTGCGGCATTGGTACTTAAGAGGTATTACTCCGGACCTTTAGTGGAGATTATCCACAGCTATGGCGGCAATGCCTCGGTCTCGTTCGCTGTATACTTTGTGGTAAGGATTTTGACATCCGGCTGGAGGTATGAAAGGCTGGTGACTGCAGGCATTGCTCTTCTGGCGGTAGAACTCTTTGAGGCTACGAATGGATTCGGTATAATGACCAACGTGTATGATCCAATCGACTTTGTGGCCAATGCGGTTGGGGTGGGGCTTGCACTGGTGCTTGACGCTTTGGTATTTTCAGGATGACGAAACAAACCAGACCGGGGATCACAATGACACTGTCCGATGGTGACGCTGGTGCTGGAGTGGATAAGCATGATGGGAATGCGCCTATATCGACGGTAGAGCCTTTAGTATATGGATTTCTATTTTTGTACTAAGTGATTCGCCGACACTAAAATGTATCTTTGGTACCTGAAAATTAAATCTAGGTGCATGTAAATATGAATGACAAGCAGATTATCTGCCCAGCGGAATATATTGTTGCAGGATGCAAGCTGGTGAGTATGATCAAGTGAGAAAGATGATTTTGCTCAAGTGATGCAGATTGAGTCACGGTCATTA
>CAYSHN010000228.1:0-6067 GCA_964430815.1 uncultured Calditrichota bacterium
TCAGCAGCATAATCGTCCAGTCGCAGACCTGCGGCCACAGCTGCCGCGGTACGATGATTATCTCCGGTCAACAGAATCATTTTACGGATACCCTGTTTTTTCAATTGCTGTACAACCAGTTTGGCATCAACTCTGATGGAATCGGCAATACTGATAATACCCAGAACGGTAGTCTGATTGCCCACCAGCACCGCCGTATGATTTTCGTCCTCAATTTTATTTAATAATCCATGAATTTCAGTTTTACACAGGTTACGCTGTTCGAATAATTTATGATTACCCACTACGTAACGATGATTGTCGATCAAACCCTCAAGCCCCTGTCCGGACAGAGAATTAAAATCACTCACTTCTGCCAGATGGATATGGTGCTGAGTAGCCTGTTCGCAGATGGCCTGGGCGATAGGATGATCTGATTTATTTTCGAGGGAAGCGGCGATCAGCAACACCTGTTCAAAGGAATGATCCCCCACCAGATGAATTTGCTGGACCTTAAATTTGCCTTCGGTCAGTGTACCGGTTTTATCAAAAGCAATGGCCCGTAGATGTGCGAAATTCTCCAGATGGATGCCCCCTTTAATCAGAATGCCACGGCGCATGGCCGCAGTCAAAGCACTGATTATCGTGACTGGCGTCGAAATTACCAGGGCACAGGGACAGGCTATAACCAGCATGACCAAGGCGCGATAGAACCAGTCCATAAAAGGGGTATAAAAAAACAGAGGAGGAAGCAGCGCAATCAGAATTGCGATCACTAAAACAGCCGGTGTATAGATCGCGGCCAATGCATCAATAAATTTCTGCTGGGGAGCTTTTTGCGCCTGGGCTTCGACTACCAGTTCGACAATTTTTGAAAAGGTGGAGTCACTGAACAATCGTTCAGCCCGGATAACCAGAAAACCGTTCTGATTAATGGTTCCCGCATATACCTGATCTCCCACTTCCAGTACCACCGGCTGACTTTCACCGGTAATACCGGACTGATCAACAGAAGAATTTCCCTGCTCAATTTTTCCATCTACCGGAATTTGCTCACCTGGTTTAACCGCCAGAAGTTGTCCGATCTCGACTTGTTCTACCGGTACCCGTGCATGCTGGTGATCAATAATCAGAGTGGCAAACTTTGGTTTCCGGTCAACCAGATTTCCAATAGAACGCCGGGCTTTGTCCATGGTACGACCTTCCAGATACTGGGCCAGAGCAAATAAGAAAACAACCGTCGCCCCTTCCAGCCAGTCGCCGATAAGCATGGCACCGCTGACCGCCACTGTCATCAGAAAGTTCATACCCAGCCTGAATCGAAGAGCTTCTTTAATCCCCTTGGCGGCCATATTAAAGCCGCCGCTCATAATACCAGTCAGATACAGAAGTAAACTGAGTTGCGGTAACTGCCAGAACTGATTAGCGGCAATTCCCGCCAGAATAAAAAATCCGGATAAAAGGGTGGGTAAAATTATTTTACCGTTACTCGTTGACAGGGCTGGGTTTTTATGCTCATGATTACCGCCGCCGTAGATCAGCTCTGAACCGGTCTTTTGCTGTTGGGATTGCATTATCAGAATATATCCAGCCAGACTTACCGCCTGTTGAATACTTCGTTCAGTTATGCGTTGCCGGGAGGATATATGCATTTTTCCAGTCACAGCATTTACCTGTACCGAGGTAATCCCCGTAATTTTACATATCTCCCGTTCTACATGTCGGGCGCACTCGGCACAATCCATGCCGGTAACTTCATACTGGGTACGGATGATTGGATTGTTCATAGATTCCGGTTTTCCCCCTGCAGATCGCTGGATTTAGATTTCATTTATATGTTCTCCGGCCACATCGATCAATTTTTCGATATGATCATCATCCAGGGTGTAGAACACTTCCTGACCCTGCTTACGGAACTTGACCAGATGCATAGCCTTTAAAATACGCAACTGGTGAGAGACTGCCGAAAGAGACGGACCGACTAGATCGTTGATTTCATGTACGCACAGTTCCTCATGGCGTAAACTAATCATAATCTTAAGACGGGTCGGATCGGCCAGCACGGCAAAGAGTTGAGCCAGACGGACCAACCTGTCTTGCTCCGGTAACCTTTTTTTAATCGCGCTCACCCGCCTCCGATCATGGTGGGTAGTAGGCCGGACCAGAATTTGATTGTTTTTTATTTTCATGTACAACCATCCAATTATATTTGATATTTGAACATATGTTCAAATATAATAGATAATAATTCGCCGGTCAAGCTTTTAGTGCAGGTTGGTACTTTAAATAGGATCTAAAAAAGGTAATTACTGAGTATAAGATTTCTCACCCCGCCTGCGGCGGGACCCGAAATAACAAGGTGTAATTGTCATTTCGACTGAAAGGAGAAATCTTTTTTATATTGAAAGATAAAGATCACGCCCTCCCCGGACTCAGGTGCCCATTTCCCAGGAAGTCAAATATTCTTTCTGCTCAGCTGTGAGTTGATCAATTTGCAAACTCATGGATTCCAGTTTGGTTATGGCGATCCATTGCTCTATCTCATGCGGGACACTAAACACACCTATTTCCAGTTTATTTTTAAGAGCATACTCGGTAGTCAAAGCCTGGGTGGCAAAACTCATATCCATCACGCTGGCCGGATGCCCTTCTGCTGCTGCCAGGTTAATCAGACGTCCCTCAGCCAATAAATAGATCTTCCGGCCGTTTTTCATTTCATACTCATCAATAAAATTGCGCACGCCCTTGGTCTTTTTGACCGCCATGGCTTCCAATTCTTGAATATTAATTTCCACATTGAAATGGCCGGAATTGGCTACGATCGCACCGCTCTTCATTAACGCAAAATGCTCCTGGCGCAGGACATGAATATCACCGGTAAGCGTGCAGAACAGATCACCAATCCGGGCAGCTTCCGCCATGGGCATGACTGAGAAACCGTCCATAGCTGCTTCCAGAGCACGAATCGGATTTACTTCGGTGACAATGATATTGCCGCCCATGCCGCGCATGCGCATAGCAAATCCCTTACCACACCAGCCGTAACCTGCAATAACGATCTTTTTCCCGGCCACCAGAAAATCAGAAGCCCGGATGATACCATCCACGGTGGACTGACCGGTACCATAGCGGTTATCAAACAGATATTTGGTTTCGGCATCATTTACCGCGATTACCGGAATATGCAGGGCTTTATCTTTAGCCATAGCCCGCAAACGGAGCACACCGGTGGTGGTCTCTTCCATAGAACAAATAACCTGCTTACACTTATCGGGATAATCAGCATGCATGGTTGAAACCAGGTCGGCACCGTCATCCATTGTTATCACGGGATCCTGTTTTAAGGCAGTATGGATATGATTGTAATAGGTTTGATGATCCTCACCTTTGATGGCATAGGTCGAGACGCCATAATCGGCCACCAGGGCAGCTGCTACATCATCCTGAGTACTCAACGGATTCGACGCCACCAGCACCAATTCTGCTCCACCGGCCTGTAAGGTGCGCATCAGGTTAGCGGTTTCGGCCGTAACGTGCAGACAGGCCGCCAATTTCTTACCTTTAAGCGGCTTTTCTTTGCTAAACCGCTCCCTGATATTCTTTAGCACCGGCATATCACCATCGGCCCATTCAATGCGCCGTTTGCCTCCGGCTGCTAATTTTAAATCTTTGACTTCATGTTTAACCATTGTAACTCCCTGCTCCGTTAATGATTCAATTATCTTAATTTAACATCTTTAAGGGAAACTTTGAATGAAAAAAATATCAAACGTAGATCAAACGTAGATTAATCTACGTTTGATCTACGTTTGATCTACGATCGCTACTGCCCGGACAGGCGATCCATCCGCTTGATAAATTTTTAATGGAAAACAACAGAAGGTGAACATATCTGCTTTAATGTGATCCAGATCGGTAAGATTTTCAATGATCAGGATATTCTTAGCCAGTAATGTTTTATGAATCGGAAAGGTTTCCGAATCAACTGTATCGACAGAGATACTGTCCACTCCAATTCCCTTTAGATTGAACTGGCTCAGTAATTGTGCGGCCCCCAGTGTAAGCAACGGGAAATCCCGGAAATATTTTTCTTGTCCCCAGTATTTTGACCAGCCGGTATTGAGGATTATAAATCCACATCCGCTTATCCGGCTTTGATATGATTGCAGGTACTGTTGGTCCAGTACGTTCACTCCGCTGCAATCCAACAGCAGTGCTTTACCCATAAATCTATCCAATGGCACACTATCCAGGGTAATTCCATTACTGATCATATGCGCCGGACTGTCTACATGGGTTCCGGTGTGGGAATGCAGGTGGAGTAGCTTCTCTACATAACCATCCCTATCCAGGCGACTGCTGTTTACAATACTGGGAGTTACCGTTCCCGGGTATACCGGCATATTCTCCATTATCGGATGACTCAAATCAATAAATCGCATGGCCACTTTCCTTTTAGCTTAGTCCTGATTCTGTTTTAGGTTTATACCGGCAAATCATTACTGTATTTGAAAACGGTTCTGAATATTTTAATCATACTCCGCAGGAAACCCAGTATTGCTGCAGCGGTCAATACACCACCCAGCAGAGCTCCGGCAATACCATGCGCAGCAGCATCACTGCCGGTAAGATATAATCCTTTCACCGGTGTATACAAACCGACCCACTTTTGTTTATATCTGTCTGGAGTGGCTGGTATTCCGTAAATATTACCCTGGGGATAACCGGTATAATACTCGGTACTTAAGGGTGTAGACAGTTCGTAGTAGGCAACCTGTTCTTTAAATCCGGGGAGATGTGTCTCCACAAAATCAAGCAACGCCTGGGACATTTTCTCTTTTAGTTGCTGATAGTTCTGATCACGTTTTTTTAACTGCTGATCAGCCCATGGTTTAAATGGTGCATAATCCACAAAGGAAATAATTTCGGCTGTATGGTACTGTGTATCTGTCTTTTTCAGGGAAGGGAATGATAGAAAAGCAATGTGGACTTTACCGGCCAGTAATTCATTCCGCCGGTTATACATATCATCATGATCATAGCCGTCATAGATCCAGTAATTTTCACCCTGAATGGGCAGAGTCTGACGCGGATCCTCTTTGAATCCGACATACAGGGTCACATTGGCTGCGATGGTTGGATAATTTTTTACCTGGAGGATGAAGGGATGCTGATGGGTTGTGGGTAAAAGTTGTCCATAAGTTATCCAGGCTCCGGCATCCGATACTACCCGCTGTGCATAAAATTTTTGTTCGCTGTTGTCTTCGCTTTTCCGTTTAACAGCACTGACCCCGACCGCCCGGTTATTTTGGATCAGGATTCCAGTCACCTGATGATTGAGTAACACCCGGCCGCCGGCCTGCTCAATACTCGGGATAATCGAATCAGCAATCGTCTTAGCCCCTCCGGCCGGGTAATAAGCGCCATTAATGTAATGATTGACAATGGTGGCATGGATGATAAAAGAACTCATAGCCGGCGGTAATCCATGATCACCCCACTGCGACACCAATACTGCGCGCAAACGGAGATCTTTAAAATGCCGCTGCAGATACTCACCCGTCGTTAGCTTGGCCAGAGCCGATCCCTTTATAGTGATAAGTGGAGCAATAAAATGCAGCCAGGGCGGCAGGCCACGCGAAATCACAAAACGGGATGACCAGTTGCTGACTTTTTTTAGATCATTAAAATATTTATCTAGCCCCTGCTTTTCCCGGGGAAACTGCGCGATTAAATCCTGTTTTAAATTATCCCGGCCCAGACTTGCTCCAAACTTAAAATCGGGATAGACAAAAACATCATAGGGATCAGGCATCCGATTCCATTTTACCTTTCCGGCAGTGATAAAGTCAAATACAGCTCTAAGCTCAGTCCCTTTTTGCATCTGGCCAACGTAATGCAACCCTACATCCCATTCGTATTTCGTCTCGCGTTTGAAGGTATGGGTAAATCCCCCGGCCTTGGAGTGTCTTTCTAAAACCAGTACCCTTTTTTTACCAATTTGGGCCATGATACTGGCACAGGTCAATCCACCTATCCCGGAACCGATAACGACGACATCATATTCTTGCGGATTCATCAGATTTTA
>CAYSHN010000229.1:0-6059 GCA_964430815.1 uncultured Calditrichota bacterium
GAAGCAAAAAAATCCACAGGGCTATTTATCGATGGGGCTTTTTACTCCCAGTCCGCCGCGGTTCAGCACATGGGTATAAATCATGGTAGTGCGGACGTCTTTGTGTCCCAGCAATTCCTGGACGGTGCGGATATCGTACCCATTTTCGAGCAGGTGTGTGGCAAAACTGTGGCGCAAAGTATGACAGGTAGCAGGTTTTAGTATTTTAGATTGGTACACGGCCTGTTTAACCGCTCTTTGTAAAACACTTTCGGAAAGATGGTGACGTCGTTTCAAGCCGCTGCGCGGATCGACGGAGAGGGTATCGGCAGGAAAAATATATTGCCAGCAGAAGTCGGTGGCAGCATTTTTATATTTACGTTCCAGGGCATAGGGCAGGTATACTGATCCGTATCCGGCCTGCAGATCCTGTTCGTGCAGAATTTTAGCGGATTTGATCTGCAGTTGCAGGGATTGTTTAAATGTATACGGCAGCAGGGTAATCCGATCCTTGTGTCCTTTGGCATCGTGAACGGTAATCTGGTTGTACTGAAAGTCGACATCTTTCACGCGCAAGCGCAGGCATTCCAATAGGCGCAGACCAGAACCATAGAGGAGTCCGGCCATCAATTTATATTTTCCTTCGAGGTGATTAAGCAGGTGATTTACTTCATCTTTACTTAGGACCACTGGCAGGCGCTGGGTAGTTTTAGCGCGAATGAATTCACCGATATTCGGTATATCTCTGTTCAGAATTTCCCGGTAGAAAAAAATGATAGCGTTGAGGGCCTGGTTCTGGGTGGCCGCGGCGACATTGGCCTTGACAGCCAGGTAGGTCAGGTATTCGTTAATTTCCTTAGCGGCCATTTCCCGGGGGTGCCGTTTGTGGTGAAAGAGAATAAAACGTTTAATCCACTGGACATAGTTCTGTTCGGTGCGCAGGCTGAAATGTTTAGCACGGATGCGATTGCGTAGCTGGTCGAGAATTTTTTCATTGGACATGGCTTTTACTATGTTTATATTTATATTGTTAGTTGGTTTCTGAATACTGCAATATTCTAGCTAAGAGCAATAATTATACCGGATTCTTCGCGGTTTTTAAACACCGCAGAGTGGCATGTTATAACACGGCTATATTCCAGGTTTACGAAGAGGATAAAACTTTAATATACAAAGATTTAATAAAATGATGTATTGAATTTGTTACCTGTTTCATAATACTTTTTTTTTAATTTACGGGAGAAGAAAAAATTATTTGATATCGAATGTGTTCGAGTGATAACTGTTAATGAGACGTATTAAAACACAGCGTGATTCTGCCTTTCAACATGGGATAAGAAAAGTAAATACAAGAGTTTTCTGGAAAAATAGTACTACATTTATTATTTAATTTATTCTATATTTTACATGATTAAAAGGCGACCTGGTGCCACTTAATTATATGTTAGATTCCATAGAGAGGATTGATAAATATGAAAAGTATAGCGTTTCTTTTTTTATCTGCTTTTATTATTTCTTGTGAGCAACCGGCAAGCTCAACCGGGCAGAAGATAGAGGAAGAATTTATTCTTAAGTTTGGTCAGAGCGCTCAAATTCAGTATCGAGACGAATTTATAATAAAATTCCAAGATGTTGTTGAAGATTCTAGATGTCCGATAGATGTAGATTGCGTTTGGGCAGGTAACGCAAAAATTCTTTTAAAAATTGCACAGACAGATTACATAATAAATTCTACTCTTGAACCTAAAGAGATATATTACAGCGGACAAAAGGGTATCCAATATAGGATAAAACTAATTTCTGTATCACCGTATCCGAATTCTGAAGAAAAGATAATATTAAAAAATTATAGTGTCAGATTGATAGTTTTTACAAACGAAATATGGTAGTAGGTAAGATAAATAGGTAAATATCAAGATAAAATGGGTCTAACACCGCATTCCAGCGGACGCTGAACCTACAAGCATGAATTACTAACATGGTGATTATTGGTTCAGCGCCGCTGACTTTCGGACGTTAGGTGGCTTCGGCGAAAGAAGAAAAATAGAAATGAAAATATTTAGCATTTTTGTGATGACTTTGCTATTTCATTCCTGTAGTTTATTTGACACAGACTCTCCCAAGGATTTTTCTATTAAAACTGAAAAGACATCATATATAATTGATAGTACTACGATTATCGTAACCACTTTTACAAATAATCTGGATAATGAGGTAAAAATATATAATTCGAGCTGCGGCGGTCCGTCATTTGTTGTTGAGAAAAATAATGATCAGAACTGGAATTTGTTTGGAGGACAACCCGTTTGTGACAGGATTCCAGATGAACCAATTAAGCTAACGGATGGAAAACAGATTGAGCTTACAGTACGTATCTCATTGAATTCACCCTTTGATACGGGATTATACAGGATGAAATTTGAAATAAAATATAGTAATAATGGTGTATTGCTCGAAGATAAGTATTTGTATTCAAATCAATTTGAGTTTATTCAATAACAAGGTCGCATAACCAGTCGCTCAAGCTAACGAACAGTGGGAGTATGTTAAGTCATATACAATATACAAAATCAAAAATTAGATTAATTTTAGACCTAACACCGCAGTCCGCTGAACGCCTGACCTACTGGCGTGAATTGTAAAAAATGTTATATGGTCAGGCGCCAGTGACTTTCGGCCGTTAGGACTGCAAGTAATGAGTTCAAATATGTATAAAATTTATATTTTATTTTTTCTCTTCATATATGATCTTGGATGTAATCTGGACAATAGTGGATTGATAAATGATTTTACCTTTTTAAATCAGAATACAGAAAATAATATAACTTTATTCTTTAATGACACATTAAGCATAGGGTACCATGATACATTAAGGAATCCAAAGGAAAGTCTTTGGATTACATTTGATTCATTATTAGAGGACTCACGTTGTCCAACAGATTTGATGTGCTGGTGGGAAGGGAATGCCTGCTTATTATTCGAGGTAAATAAAAATAACATTGAACATAGGATATTTTTGAATACGTATACTGGTTTTACAAGAGATACGACTATATTAAAATATAGGATATTCCTAATTGAAGTTTTACCAATTCCACATTCGGATAGTGTATATACTCCTGCCGAATATATGGCAAAGATATATGTAAAATCTTAGTCCTAACAATCATTTGTAGTGGACGGTGAACCGAATAGCGTAAATTACATAATTCTTGGTAAATGGTTCGCCGCCACTAAAATGTACCGTTAGAACGCAAGAGGCTAAATAAGGAATCTTATATATGAAAAAAATTATCATTATTCTCTTATCTGTCTATTCAGCAGTTTATTCTCAATATACTGAGATTAATCAGAATCAGTTAACAACTAATGGTAATGCGATCATTAACTTTAAACCAGATCAGGCAAAAATATCTGCAACTTTTATTGGTCTTGGACGCTCATTTGAAGCAGCGTTGCAGGATCTGTTACCTAAAGTTTCAAAAGCAGTCAATGCACTCCTTTCTATTGGACTAACAGAAGATCAGATTGAGACATCGCGTTTTAATGCTGCCGAAAACACTAAAGAATCGTCATGGTGGACTTCATCAAAAGACTATAAAATAATAACTCAAGTATCTATTACGGTAGATAGTCTGAAACGTCTCGACTCAATTGTTACAGTATTAATGAAACAACCAGTAGAAAAGGTTTCTTCAATTTCATATTACCTTAAAGATATTCAGACTAAATTACTAATTGTGCAAAAACAAGCTGCAGAAAATGCTAAGAAGAATGCGATTCTTGTAGCTCAGACGTTAGGAGCGTCAATTGTCAAACCTTTATTTATTGAAAATCATCCGGCATATAATCGAGATTATATAGAAGTCAAGGCAGAAGGAGTAGCACCAATAATCTTTTCGAATATAGACATGCCTTTATCAGCTTCTGTACGTGTGATTTACGAACTTGAATATCCAAAATAATGATGAGGTTGCGTTCTAACAAGCGCTTCAAATCGGACGCCGAACCGACTAGCATGAATTACAGAATTATTATTAATTGGTTCGGCGCGGCGGCTTTTCAATCCGCATTCAGTCCGCCTGCGGCGGCCTATCATGCGGATTGAACCGCAAGCCCTGGAACGCCTTCGGCGTTCCGGTCTTGCGGCTCATCCGCCGCGCCGTTAGGTGCATAGTCAAAAATAAAAGGGAGAATAAATTGTGAAAAAAATATTATTAATAATTCCAATTATTTTTCTAATTATTTCTTGTAATTCAAAAACAAATATTCCTATTGAACCTGAAGAAAAGGAAATTGAAAGAGAATTCACAAAAAAAATTGAACGTATTTCTACCAACAATTTTGAAAGCAATTTAATTTTAAGTGCAGAATCTATTTACCCAAATCGTGATAGCGTTCTTGCATATATGTCACGTTTTATACCTCAATCTTCTATTCCAGATTCAAACTTATGGTTTTTTGAAGAGTTCGATGGTGTTTTAATTCCATTTGCTATTACTTCTGATGCCATTTCATATTATGATGATTTAATAGATTCACTATCTGCAAACAATGGATATAAATTTTTCATTACAGCAAATTTTGAATACCGTGCCGAAATTCAATTTAAAGAATCGTATACTTTTGAAGGAGAAAATCCCTTTACGGGTGAACCATTGCCCTCAGTTTCATATGAGCATGTTTATGTAACAACAATGTCCTTAAAATGGGAAAATTATTGTGGAATGTTGTGTGGGCTGTGGATTTCCCATAAAAGAATTGTAGTCTTTGATGAGTCTGGAAATCTTTTAAATGTATTTTATGATGGTCCTATTCCAATAATGGTTTCATAAAAATGCACCTAACAAGCAGTTCAACCCGACAGCCTGTCAGGGCTGGGTATTTTCGGTTTTCTAAACTGTTTTGATTTTTACAAATAAATAATTCATAAAATATGTCCGGCTGCGGGTTAACCGCAGGCCGTTAGACCATTAAATTAAAAATGCCAAACATAAAAGAACAAGCAGATGAAATTTGGAAATCGGTCGATGACCTTGATAAGTTTGTTGAACGTCTGGAGCAAGTTGATCTTAGCGTTGTGCGCGTCTTGATTGCTAGGTTGGGATCCACTGGCATCCTCGGCGCACAGTATGAAGCACGTAGGGATGCAGCCATTGCAGTACTCCAATCCCGATTGGCTACACATCAAGTGAATGCGTTGGAGCGGTTAAATTCATCAACAACTTATCTTGCGAAAGTGGGTATCGTCGTTGCTATTGTGGCCGCTATCGCGGCAATTGTTCAAGTATACTTAGCATTGATAAAATAAGTACGAATTTTAGTTTTCGCGAATTCATGTTTGAGTCCCCCGATGAAATCGGGGGGCGAGTTTGAATTCGCGAAGGGTCTTTTTGCCTACTTTTTGACCAGACAAAAAGTAGGTCGCCGAAGGCGAAATAAGTTAAAACCGAAAAATTAAATCTAACAACGGCCTCAACCGGACGCCCAGCCGACTAGCGTGAATTGCTGAATTATTTAAAGCAGCTGGTCGCCGGTTATGCCTGGTCGTTAGAAGGCTAAAACGAATGGAAAAGCTTTTATTTTTCATTTTTGTCATAGTGTGCAATTCCATATTTGCGCAGACCAAATCCGAAATACTTGATATATTTAAAAATAAAATTATATATACAAAATATTCTATTAAAACATCTTCAAAATATGATAGCACATATATAAAAGCAAGAAAGATGTCTGAATCATATACATATGATGTCTATGATCCAGCCCTTAAAATATTTCAGAAAATTATTTGTAAAAAAAAAGATAAAGAACTTTTCAGAGCATTTATTAATGTGTTAATTGAAGATTCAACATCTGCAGATGAAACTCCAGGGTATACTTTATTTGAAATCTTTAAATGTCAGAGTAATTTTGTAATTTCTGAATATAAAAAATCCAGTAAATTAGAAAAACTATATATTCACAAAAATCTTGAAATGTATTTTGAACAAGATGATAATAATTTGCCAAATTTTAGTGAATTGAAGAAACAATTTAATACATTGAAATAATATGCATTTTGACAAGTGAATAGTGCG
>CAYSHN010000230.1:0-4017 GCA_964430815.1 uncultured Calditrichota bacterium
CAAATCTTGAACGGGGTTACCTACCAATTCGTCAAATGCAATGCCCCGTTCAAGATGCAAAACGGTGCAAAACCGCAGATATTTGCACATCCACAAGGCGGGGGGTAAATCCTATCATCTCGATAATAAAGAACAAATCCGGCAGGATTCTGCTCTCGCCGGAAATAACATTATGAAAAGTCTGATCTTGGAATACGCAATTATCAAACAAAATGCCAGAAGAAAGGCATATCCCTTATATTGAATCGTTCCTGAGCCCCATTCCATGTAAGGGTCTCAGAAAGAGGACACCGATCATTTTGATCGTTTTAGTGTAAGGCTAATAAAGGAAATTTATCAGTATATAATCATTTATAAAAATATAAGTATACCCATAAATTTATTGGATTGAAAGGCGTTACGCAATGTGAAAGAGGGGTTTTTTTCGAAGAACATCATCACACGCACAGGCGAAGCCATCCGGAAATCTGAGGCTTCCCTCTAAAATTCTCTCAAATTGAAAAAGCGACGATAGACGAGGTTTTGACCATGAACAGGAAGAAAGTGTCTATATACTGCATAATTCTATGTATCGCCACCCTCTGTGTCATTCCAGCGATGGTTACAGCTGCAGTGCCGAAGGAAAAGATGACGAATACCCAAGGTGTCTCGATTAATTCGATTACCGCGAGTGACTGGGATCTGCAAGCAGTCGATACGATTACTCCAAGCTATTGGACAAATATTAACCTTCCTAGTATCGCTGTTGTGAGAGGGATATTGGCGATAGCGTATGTGAATACAGGCGATGAAACCGTGCGATATGCCACGTATAATGAGGATTTAAAAACCTGGAACCATGAAATAGTCAACAATGCATGGCAATATGATAATGATTTTGAAACATCTCTCACAGATTGGGGTGGATATCCAGCAATGGCGGTGGTCACAGTGCATCCAGACTGTATTTTTTGTTTAAGTCCTTGGTTAGGTGATATATGGTTTACGTACTTATGGCCCAACGGATGGAAAAGTGAATTAATTCGACAAGGAGTCGGTGGATACCCCGATTTAAAAGTGCCATTAGATGTTCCTTATATTGCATTTCAGGACTTTGGGAATGATCAACTAGGAAACTCTCTATGGCTTGCGCATCGTGTAAGTGGCGACAACTGGGCTACGGAAGTTGTGGATGATGAAAATAAGAATACAGGATATTACCCCCATTTGGCATTTGATACTGACGGGTTACCAAGTATCGTGTATATCAACCGAGATAACCAGCTCCGCTATGCGAAGAAGAATACGTTAGGCCAATGGAATATCCAACATTTGGGTGCGTCTACCTCACGAGCATCTCCGGAACCTTCACTTGCGTTTGACACAAACGGGCATGCCCATATTGTGTATGTTGATGGAACTACCGGCAAAATAACTCATGCTTATGAGGATGCCAATGGAATCTTCCGGTTTGAACAAGCGGGAGTCGGCGTGGGTCATTGTGAGGACCTGAAAATGATCTTGATCAATAATCAACCCCATATAGTCTTCCGCGATCCGAAAGTAAACAATAATATTGATTATGCCTACCGCCGTCCGGATGGCACCTGGTGGACAGAACCGGTTCTTTATAATCCGGGTGCTACCTCACAATATTCGCTGTGTTTTGATCAGGATGGCTTGCCGGCAATTGCGTTTGCGATGGTAGACGGTGGCACTACGAAGATATATTGTGCAATGCACAAACAGGTGGTCCCGACGATTACCTCAATTTCTCCCTCGTCGGCAAACAGTGGTACCCCCGGGGTTACCCTGACCGTAGTCGGTACTGGTTTCAACTCAATCAGCACGGTAAAATGGAATGGCGCAATTCGGCCAACAACCCTTATTTCTCCGACCCGGCTCACCGCCTCAATCCCGGCCTCAGACATTGTTAATCCGGGAACGGCCAGCGTTACGGTCTATAATTGGGGAAATGGCGGAGGAACATCAAATGCCAAGAGGTTCACTATTACCTCTGTGATTGTTAACCCCGCAACTATAACGGTCACCTTACCCAATGGCGGGGAGACGTGGGATAAAGGTACGACTCATACAATCACCTGGGATTATACCGGTGATACTGGGTCGTACGTTTGGATCTACGTCATCAGGAAGAGCACTAATATTAGGACCTGGATTGCCGACCAAGGGATAACGATTGGCAGTGGCGGGTCAGGCTCCTATCCTTGGACGATTCCATCGGGAATGGAGACTGGTAGTGATTACCGGGTTTACGTTGAGAGTGTGGACAAGCCATTCCTCGATTCGAGTAATAGCAACTTCACCATTGGGGAGAGTACACCTGCCGCTTCAATCACTGTTTCTGCACCCGACGGTGATCAAACCTGGCAACGGGGCACTACGCAGACGATCACGTGGACTCAGACCGGTCTTGCCAATACGAATGTCAAGATCTTGCTGATGAAAGGTTATGGTTTCAACGTGGCCGCGACCATTGCCGACCCGGTGTCAGCGACGAGCGGATCCTACCCCTGGACCGTTCCGTCAACATTACCCACCGGAACAGACTATTGGGTGAAAATTGTCTCAATAAGCTATCCGGATGTTCAGGGCGATATGTGGAGTGGCTGGATCACGATTCCCGCACCTGACGCCACGATCACTGTCACATCTCCCAAGGGTGGTGAAAACTGGCAGGTAGGATCCAATCATTGGATTACATGGACCTCAACTGGATTACAGAATAAGAATGTCCAGATCGAATTAATGAAAGGTATTGGCAACAACGTGGTGACGACAATCACCTCCCAATGGCCAGCAACGACTGGATCATTTCCGTGGACAGTTCCAAGTGGGGTGACCCCAGGGACAGACTATTGGGTCAAGATCAGAAATAACAGTTTGGATGTTCAGGGTGAAACAGCTGGCTGGCTGGAGATCTCGGTACCAATAGTAGTCTCTACGAAGATTGGCGTCTACCAGAATGGTGTGTGGTATCTTGACAATGACGGTTCCGGAACATGGAATGCCGGTGACCGTGCGAATAATTTCGGAGCTCCGGGTTGGACATCTGTTGTGGGTGACTGGAACCCGGCCGTAAGTGGTACCAAGATAGGAGTCACAGATGGACAGCAGTGGTATCTGGACTGGAACGGCAACGGGGTCTGGGATCAAGGCACCGATAAAGCGTATAATTTCGGAGCATTTGGCTGGATACCTGTGGTAGGTGACTGGAACCCGGCCGTAAGTGGTACCAAGATAGGTGTCACAAACGGACAGAGTTGGTATCTTGACTGGAACGGTAACGGGGTCTGGGATCAAGGCACCGATAAAGCGTATAATTTCGGAGCATTTGGCTGGATACCTGTGGTAGGTGACTGGAACCCGGCCGTAAGTGGTACCAAGATAGGTGTCACAAACGGACAGAGTTGGTATCTTGACTGGAACGGTAACGGGGTCTGGGATCAAGGCACCGATAAAGCGTATAATTTCGGAGCAGTTAGCTGGACACCTGTGGTAAGTGACTGGAACCCGGCTGTAAGTGGTACCAAGATAGGAGTCACGAACGGACAACAGTGGTATCTTGACTGGAACGGCAACGGGGTCTGGGATCAAGGTACCGATAAAGCGTATAATTTCGGGGCACCCGGCTGGACACCTGTCATCGGTGACTGGAACGGCGATGGAAAGGTCAAGATTGGCGTCGACAAGGATGGCGTCTGGTATCTTGACTCCAACGGGAATGGTGCGTGGGATAATGGTATTGACTACGCGTATTCATTTGGAGCCCCTGGATGGACTCCCATTGTGGGGAAATGGAGTTGAAAAAAACAATAATTTGTCCAATCTTTTTTAATCATAAAACAATTTCACCCCGTCCACAGTATTCCATTCTCTTATATCCAGTCAAAATCTGAAATCATGGAAACTTACTAGTGCACTCAGAAAAATTCGATTGTTGCCGGGATCAATGATGGTATTGATTTCGATCCGGCTCTAGTTCCATGTAAAAAATCTGAATGTGATAGATGGAAG
>CAYSHN010000230.1:4027-6043 GCA_964430815.1 uncultured Calditrichota bacterium
GATTGCATCCATATCCGCAATTTGGGAAATCAACGTACTCGCGTTTAATTGGCAGATCTCACAGTTCCTTGACATTCGGGCATTACATATGGGAGCAGAAAGGTCAATTTTAACAGATTAATATCGGTAATTATATTAAATCTTACAAAATAGTATCTGCCAATCCTAAGCCAGTCAAAGTTATCCGTCGGGATAGCCACAAAGACAGCGTGTCAGAGATGCAGTAATTTCTATTCTTAGGAAGAAGGCCCTCGAATATTGGCACACGATATTAACTTACTTAAACGGAGGAAATGATGAAAAAAACGGTGGTAAAAGTAGTACTTGTGCTTATGCTTTGCAGTCTTGTCTTGATCATGCCAGTTGCTTCGGCAACGAACGGAAAGATCGCGTTCATCTCCTATCGGCGTGAAAATAACGATATTTATACCATGAATACCGATGGGACTGGACAAAAGGAGCTCACGTTCACTACGAAAGATGAGTATGATCCGGCTTGGTCACCGGATGGTACGAAGATCGCGTTTGACCGCAATGGTGAAATCTACGTCATGAACGCCGCGGATGGCATGGGTGAAACTCAACTCACGAATAGTCCTGGGAATAAAGAGGGACCCGCGTGGTCCCCGGATGGCACGAAGATCGCATTCGGATGGAACCCTGATGGCAACAATTATGAGATCTATGTCATGAACGCGGACGGTTCAGAACAAACCAATCTCACAAATAATCCAGCTTGGGATTCGCAACCCGCGTGGTCCCCGGATGGCACGAAGATTGCATTCTATTCGGATCGTGGTGGCAAAGATGATATCTATGTGATGAATGCCGATGGTTCTGGACAAACCGATCTCACGAATAATATCTTTAGTAATGATTTCCCTTCCTGGTCACCGGACGGCACAAAAATCGCATTTCAGTCCTATAGATTCGAGAATCTCATTTCTTCATGGGATATCTATGTGATGAACGCCGCCGATGGTTCAGGACAAACCGATCTCACGAATAATCCGGGAGGCGATTATACACCTTCTTGGTCACCGGATGGTACAAAAATAACATTTGCTACAGATCGGGATGGCGTTGGGGAGATCTACGTAATGAATGCGGATGGTTCCGGACAAACCAATCTCACGAATAATCCGGCAAGTGATTTGGATCCTGCTTGGGGTCCCACGGGTTCCACTTCGACCCCCTCTATCACTGTCGTCTACCCAAATGACCCCAGTTCCTTCGCACAAGGAGATCAGATAACTATCGAGTGGCAGTATACCGGCAGTCCCGGATCAGCAGTTAGGATCGAGCTTCTCAAAGGAAGCGTGGTGAATAGCGTCATCACCGCATCCACACCTGTCGGTTCAGCAGGACAGGGTACATACACCTGGACCATCCCCATCAATCAGCCAGCCGGGCACGATTATAGAGTGCGGATCACTAGTACTACTAACTCTGCTTATACCGATACCAGTGATGCATTCTTTTGGATTGATGAAGGGAAAGTGATGCATGTTACAGCTCCTGATGGTGGCGAGTCATGGGCCGCGGGTTCTACCCATCTCATCACCTGGGAGTATAAAGATCTTAGCGCACCTATCGTCCAAATCGAGCTTTTCAAGGGAGGTGTGATGAACCAGATAATCAACACCTCTGCCCCCATAGGTAGTAGTGGCTTGGGTTCATTTAGCTGGACACTCCTTTCAACCCAGACCCCTGGAGGTGATTATACCGTCAGAGTATGGAGCAACCCTGGTGGGTATATGGACAGTAGCGATGCCCCGTTCACTATCACGCCGGGGGGATCAATGATGACAACGAAGATAGGAGTCTACAAGGATGGCCTCTGGTTCCTTGATTACGATGGTTCGGGCACATGGGATACCGGTATTGATAAGGTGTATCTTTTCGGAGCACCCGAGTGGACGTCTGTCTTAGGCGACTGGAATGGAGACGGGAAAGGTACCAAGATAGGAGTCTACAAGGATGGCCTCTGGTTCCTTGATTACGATGGTTCGGGCA
>CAYSHN010000231.1:0-6012 GCA_964430815.1 uncultured Calditrichota bacterium
TAGTTTAAATTATGTTGTACAGGTTATTTAAAAATAACCAGTTTTTTCACAGATATATATCTCTCTGTTTCGATTTTATAGAAATATACACCTGATGCCAGATTTTTGGCAGTAAATACAATCTCATGATGACCTGCACTATATTCTCCGTTCACTATTTCCGTGGTCTTTTCTCCCAGAATATTGATTAAACTGAGGCGAACGTGGCTATTTTCAGGTAAATCAAATGGTATAGTCGTGGTTGGGTTGAACGGATTGGGATAATTTTGGTACAATACCAAAGTTGATGGTATGGGTGTATTCTCTCGATCTTCAACAGAGGAGCCACCACCCAGGGCAACCAAGCGTGCGACTTCGGCTAGAAAAACCGTTTCAGACTCCGGGGTGAAGTTATAATAAGAAAAAGGTGCTCGACCACTGTTATCACGCCCATTGCCAAGCACGGTGCGATGACCTGCCGGATAGTCAGTGGTGCCGACATAAAACTCGAGATCCGGCTCAAAACGAACAAATAAAACAGTAGAATCGGTCTCCATCCGGGCAAGCACAGTACCATTGCCCGCATCCTTTACACCTACTGCATCCATCGCGCCCATCACCCATGGAACCGGAGCAGAGGGATCTATATCTGTAAATACAGGATCATCCGGGACATCAATGATCGCATTATAGACAGCTAAGGTATCCGTGAGACTAATCATGGTTGTTGTATTAAACCAGTTTAAACGACTGCTGCGACAATTCCATAACTCGAGGTTCAATATGGGTGTCGGTAATTCGTTCCAGGCTTGTTTGTGATCTCCAAAGGTGGTACTCGGTGTGGAACGACCCATAACAATCAGGTTGGCATTTAACAATGTATCCATTGTCTCCTGGCTAGCTGTCGATAAAGATGCGTTATGAAATTTAATGACCTCATAACCCGCATTTTGTAAAGCATATATATGTGGCATATCCGGAGATTCTCCCGTAGATGAATCGATAAAAGCTGGACGGCTTGTGAATACAATGGTACCTTTGGATTGGGCATGTATGATAGTTACCATACATAAAACTATCACAAGCATAAACAGTAATTTTTTTGTAAACATTTTCCCTCCTCATTGATTTAATGGATTGCTATTAATCAATAATGATGTGTTTAAATTTTAGATCCTATTAAAAGCATCCCCTCCATAAATTGTTTAAGAAATGGATGCCGTTCATTGGTACATGCGCTTCTTCTTTTTTACCCTTAAATTAGTGGAATGACTGTTTAAAGACAAATATTTTAATCACCTCCTTTCCTCCTTTATTATCATAATGATCGTTAACAACCAACGGCAACTGGTGGCACATCAATTCCTGCGTTTTTACCATTCAGCCCTATCGATTTGCTATCCAGCTGAGCGTGGTGATAGAATTTACTTTATATTTTATATATCTAAATTCCTCCTTTTGCCTCCGGCCATCACCGGCTGCAAAAATAAATTCGCCAACGTCAATGCCAATTTAATATTTGTTTATCCTCCCCAAATTTATTTTGCTTCTAACATAAAATTAAGTGGAATAACGATGTTTTTTCAACATCTGAAATATAACGAAACTTATAAACAATATTTTTATCTCTTCTCCGCTGAAAATTCTGTAATTATAATTGTTAAACTATATTAGAATACAGCGTTAAGCCTTGTCATAACACTTCAATTATGATGTAATTATATACTTTCTATAAACCGGTATAATTATTGCCTGTATCCAGAATAATATTAGAAATGACTTGATCCTGACATCTTTAATATAACTACAGGATAATCAATGTCAAACGAAAAATTGTTAGACCGGCTGCGCGAACGCATCCGCACCGTCCAGGAATTGCTGGTACACCAGGACGTCCGCACCACCATGATTTATACCCACGTGCTGAACCGCGGCGGTCTGGGCGTCACAAGCCCGGTGGATGCACTCACTAATCCTGCACGTCAACTCATTTCTAAGCCATAAACTAACAATAATAGTCGGAAAGTATTATAATTTTACGCATGTGTAATTGAGAATTTTATGTTCGCATTATCATCATTTTTGTTATTTAGATTTTGGCGAATTTATACTATAAAGTCTGATGACCAATCATAACCAGCCACAAGCATCATAAAGCAACTAAACAATTCATGCTAGTCGAATCATGGTCAATTACAAAGAAATATTGTAAATTACAGTTACTTTATTATTAAGCATTTTTTGCTTAAGCTTTTATTACCTATTTTTATTTGATATATATAAATACCAGTTGACAGCGATCCTGCACTAAAATTAATTTGATGAATTCCCCGCTCCTTCTCACCATGAAATAAAGTGATAATTTTCTGGCCAATATTATTGAAGATAGATACATTAACAACGGCAGGATCTGCTATTTTAAAACTAATAAGTGTACTTGAATTAAAGGGATTCGGGTGATTTTGAAATAAAATGAACGAAGACCGATTCATCGTAGTAATATTTTCAATTGATGTTGGTATAAATGTACCGTATTCAATATTATTTATTTTAGCATATACTAGTGTACTAAGGTAATGAATTTCAATAAAGTTATAACTATAATAAGTCTCGCCTAATCCTTTAGACAGTTCATACATATATTGTTCTAAACCATAATGATAAGAATAAGATTTTACCTGCGTTGACAATCCTAGTAATGTAGTGTTATAAATAGAAGCGCAAATATATTTAAAATATCTTGAACTAGCCTTAAAATAAGATAAAGAGGAGTCACCAGTCTGAGTAGTTAAATCATACATTTGATACTCTATATTTGAGGGGCTCGGAAAAACTTGATAGACAATGCAAGTGCTCGAATCAACTCTTTGAAAATAGTAACTAGTTCCAGTTTTTATTTTTTTATACCACTTACCTGTAGGAAATAGTGTATCTCCGATTATTTCATGAATAGTATATGATGATCCTGATTGATACTGCCAGATATTTCCAGTATGCAATGGATAGAATTGAAGGGACGTTGTATCAATTTGAGCCTTAGAAATTTGGCACATCAATAATAATATTATAATTAATATTATCTTCATTTTGTCTCCAATTTTAAAAATATATCTAACGGTACATTTTAGTTGATATTACCATAAAAGGTCCCCCTCAGTTAAATTATTTGTATCACCACCAATAACCTAACCATACAGGAGGAACCTTTTATGGAAAACCAAAACATTGTTTCTAAGTTTTACTGTGGTGCAGACCTGCACTCCAAAACAACCTACATCTGTATCATGGACCGGGATGGAAATATCCTGCTTAACCGTAATCTGCCAAATAATTTCTCCGTTTTCAAGTCTTTAATTAATCCTTTTCTTCCCAACCTCGTCGTAGGGGCTGAATCTACCTACAGTTATTACTGGCTCTTCGATGGCTGCCTGGAAGCAGGAATTCCATTTTACCTTGGTCACGCTTTTTACATGAAATCGATTGATAACAACAAAAAGAAAACCGATCCTATCGATGCTAAAACCATAGCCGATTTATTACGTTCGAACTTCTTTCCTCTTGCTTATCCTTATCCAAAGGAAATGCGTACTACCCGCGATCTGCTCCGCAGACGCCACCGACTGGTTCGAATCAGAGCCGAGGCCTTTACACATATCCAAATCATCAGTCATCAATACTGTATCACCAACGTGACTTCTTCCCTGGTCAAAAACAAAACCGAACGCCGCAACTTATTATCCCATTTCCCGGATCCAGGACTCCATTACACCATCGCCTCCGATATGAATATCATCGACTGGCTGGATCCGTAAATCGACCAACTTGAACACCAGATCATTCAACAAGCCAAACAACATAATTACCGCGATTTCACTTTACTTAAAACCATCCCCGGCGTCGGCGATATTACCGCCTTAATCATTCTCTACGAAACCCATGATCTCAATAGATTCCCTTCGGTTCAAAAATATTCTTCCTATTGCCGGGTCGTACGTTGTCAACGGGAGTCCAACGGCAAACTCAAATCCGGAAAAAACCAGAAAATCGGCAACCCCTATCTTAAATGGGCCTTTGGACAAATCCTCCATCATGCCAAAATCTGTAACGAACCCATTCATAAATTGTATCAAAAATTGGAACATAAACACGGACCGGCACGGGCCAGAAGCATTATGGCCCATAAGTTCGCCGTTACTGTTTTTGCCATGTTAAAACATCACCAGGTTTTCGATGAAAAACGCTTCAACTCGAATTAAATTAAGATGTACAAGAGTGGTTCCGTTATACCCGGTTCGGCGCTGGTCAATTAGTACGGGCATACAATTAGACCATTTTAGTTGACTGGTAGACGGTACTTACTCTTGATATTTAATATAGAAGACGGTGTAGGGGATATGCCCCGATACATTCAAAATTTGAATGTTTGGCCAATCGCCCGATTATTGTATTGAGCTTGATCTTAGATCCTGGGCAACCCCTTCACCCTCTTCATTATCAAACATAGAACGATGTAAATTGGATATAATTCATCCGCCCCTGATCTCAGCCCGAAAAACGCTGGCACCTGTATTGATTACAGGAGAAGCCCTGGTTTTATATTGAATGGCGGGATGACGGGTACCGGGTAATTTCTGGGTCCTGATTCCAGGACACCGGTTATATCGAATCTATATATAGCCGGATAACTACGATATGTGCATGGTACGGGTGAATTCACTCAGGCCGTTGGTTGGAATAACGATGTGGAATGGATTGTATCTGAACCCATTCGTTCGCCGTAAAGTGAAGTACATTCCTGCCCTTCGGCAGATTGATGCTTCGTCAGAAAACATGATATCCGATTTTAAAGGATATAACAAAATCGGACAGGGGATTTATTTTTTTCTTGACTTCGGACCTTTAATATGGGCGGCGAACCGCTTACCACAAAATCTACAATTCATGCTAGTCGGTTCGCCGTCCACTACAAATGATTGTTAGAGTCATATTTAATTAATCTAAACTTATTCCGCCTCCGGCGGTCCGCCTACCGGCGGACAAAAAAACCCTTCGCGAATTCAAACTCGTCCGCCTACCGGCGGACTCAAACATGAATTCGCGAAAATCAAAACACCTCAATGATTAGTTATCGTTTTTATAAATACCCTCATTCTAACGGACTGCGGTTAACCCGCAGCCGGAAATAATTGATAAAAATTTTATTTGCGAACAACAAAAGCAATTAAGAAAACTTAAAATACCCAACCCCGATAGTCTATCTGGTTGAACCGCTTGTTAGGGCTTTAATTTACTTGATAGTGTAATTTATTAAATCACGCTGTAGATACATATAAATTGAATTGTTAGCTGCATGAGTGTACCAGTTTAACCTAACTAATCCTACACCCGGTGAATAAAAATAATCATGTACTAAATCCTGACTACTAAATTTATCCTTAATTTTATAATGATAACATTTAAAGGTACCAGCTGGTACTTGTAAAATTGTATCAATATTTTCTACCCACCATTTATTATAAGGATTTATAGCCTCTACTCCAATTTTGGAAGGATATGGTAATCGAAGCCATGTTAAACTATCAGCTTCAAAAGGAAATCCCCACCATAAGCCATCGGACCGGTTGCTTAGATATTCACCAAATCCACAATCATCACATTCAGGAAGATTAATAATTTTTGCCCATAAATTTCCGTTAATTATTGTATCCATTTTTATTGCTAATGTATAATTACCTTCATAATCTTTTTTAGTTCCGTCAGGATAATAACCAGTATCTTTGTAGTACCATTCACTTCCAACGCTTAAAGGTTGAATATTTGCAGTTACATTATCTGGACTTATAATTATATTTTTGCATCCTTGAAGAAAAATAATTATGCAAAATATGATACAAAATATGACTGATTTTTTCCCCATATTTTGTCTCCCAATATTATGATTTAAGCCCTAACGTCTGAAAGTCAGCGGCGCTGAACCAACTACCACAAAATCTGCAATTAATGCTAGTAGGTTCAGCGTCCGCTGGACTGCGG
>CAYSHN010000232.1:0-5965 GCA_964430815.1 uncultured Calditrichota bacterium
AACCTGCCAGATTGCCTCGTTGGGTAGATCAAAAACTTTATCCCAGAAATTTTGATCGCGGATTTTAGTCCGCCAGATTGGATCCAGATACTGATCGAATAAACGGGTCATTTCGCGGTGTAACCAGGTAAAAGTATGTATACCATTTGTTACATAACCGATCGGCACTTCCGAAATCGGTATTCCCGGCCATACGTTCTGCCACATCGCCTGTGAAACTTCACCATGTAATTTACTCACTCCATTAGCCTGATTGGACAGGTTCAGGGCCAGAATGGTCAGAGAAAAATTTTCATGTTTATGGATATTGGTATGACGACCCAGATCAAAAAATTTATCATGGGAAATTTCCAATTCCGGCCATAGATTGGTAAAATATTTATCAATCAGATCAAATTCGAATTCTTCATTACCTGCTGGCACCGGAGTATGTGTGGTAAAAATTGTAGTAGCCCGCACATACTCCTGGGCTGTTTTAAAATCCATACCTTCATTCATCAATTCAGACAAGCGTTCCAGACACATAAAAGCAGAATGCCCTTCGTTGATATGAAAGATGGATGGATTGAGGCCCATTTTCCGTATCGCCCGTAAACCACCGATACCAAGAAGTATTTCCTGACGGATACGGGTATCAAGGCTGCCACCATACAGAATATGAATAATGTCTTTATCTTCAGCACTGTTCTGATCCACCGTAGTATCCAGATAATAAATTGAAGCCCGGCCCACTTTCACTTCCCAGATTTTTACATAGACTACATGATCAAGTAAGGGAACTCCGACCAATATTGGATTACTGTATTCATCCTTGACCAGATGCACCGGTAAACTTTCGGGATCAAGTACATTGAATATTTCAGATTGATTTCCGTACTCATCGATTTGCTGCCGGAAATAGGCATGTTTGTACATCAAGCCGATACCAAAGATCGGTATGCCCAGATCACTGCAGGATTTGATATGATCTCCAGCCAGAATACCCAGACCCCCAGCATAATTAGGAAGACATTCATGAATGCCATATTCTGCTGAGAAATAGGCAATGGAATGATCAGCCAGACGGGGAAAATTTTTTGCATAGGCCGTCTCTTTAGCTATCATATAATTGTGATAACGATCCCAGATTTTTTCCAGTTTTTCGATAAAAGCGGGATTATCAGCAACCTTTTGTAATTTCAAAGGATCAACCTTGGAGAGAAATTCAACCGGATTATGTCCGCTGCGCCGCCAGTTACGCTCGTCGATTTCTTTGAACAGATCGCGTACATCAGGATTCCAGCTAAACCAGAGATTATAAGCCAGGTCCATCAATTTAGGCGGCAATTTTGGCAACTTGGTTTCCATACTTTTTCAATTTTCCTGCTTTAAGCTAAAGATGTTCCACTCAAAAAATATTCAATAATATAATAAGTAGTTCGCTTCATAAAAAACAATTTTGTTACTTTTCTAGTTCAGATCAATCAAGTTATTCAGTTTAATCCGGATCGCTGATTTTCACCTCAATCAATTGATACTTCGTCCGCCATCCACCGTTAAAACAGTACCGGTAATATAATCAGATCCTTCTATTAAAAAACGGACCGCCAGAGCGACATCTTGCGGACGTCCTGCGCGTTTCAATAAAGTTCTATGAAGACTCAGTGCTTTTTCAGACTTGGTATAATGACTCGGAAACAGGACCGGTCCTGGATTCACACAATTAACCTGTACCTGCGGAGCTAAGGCTTTGGCCAATCCCCTGGTCATGGCGATTATCCCGCTTTTTGTCAAGCCATAAGGAATAAACGATGGCCAGGGATTATCACCACAAGTATCACCAATATTAATAATCTTGCCCCAGCCTTGTTTCCGCATATACTGGCCGGCATGCTGGGCACAGAAAAAAGCAGCTTTTAAGTTCAGGTCAAACAAGCGATCCCATTGCTCTTCACTTACCCTTCCCAGCGGTGTCTTATAAAACAGCGCCGCATTATTAATCAGCACATCCAGTTTTCCAGATTTAATCACAATTTCATTTACTAATTTATCAACTGCAGAGATGTGGCTCAAATCACTTTGTAGCAAGTAAATTTTTCCACCACTCGTTTCGATAGTTCTTTTCAACGATCTGGCTTGTACAGCACTTTGATGATAATGGCAGAAAATGATAGCCCCGGCCTTAGCCAACTCCAAACAGATAGACCGGCCTACTCGCACGGCACCACCCGTAATCAGAACAACTCTGTTTTTAAGATTCATAACGAATACCATTTAAAAACGGATTATACTTCCGTTCACGCCCAATAGTCGTTGCAGGGCCATGTCCGGAATATACTTTGGTATCATCATTCAAAGATAACAATTTATTTGTTATGGATTCGATTAACTGTTCATAATTTCCACCATATAAATCGGTTCGACCAATTGAATCCTGGAATAGACAGTCACCTACAAAGATATGATTGCCAAATAACAAGGAGATTCCACCCGGGCTATGACCGGGGGTGTATAACACGGTACCGTTAAGTTGACCCACCTGCAATTTATCACCATCTTGCAAGAAGGAAGATACCACGGGAATTTCTTTAACCGTAATTCCGAATAATTCCCCTTGCTCAATTAAGGAATCTAATAAAGGTAATTCCTGTTTATGAATATAAAACGGTATTTTAAAATGCTTCTGAATAACTCCGGCTTCGGCAGTATGATCAATATGACAATGGGTATTCACGATATATAACAACTGCCAGTGATCGCTGGTGATTTTTTCGATTAATCGTTTGCTTTCGGCACCCGGATCGATTATTATCGCCTGCCGCGTAACTTCATCCCCCACCAGATAACAATTCATGGCAAAAGGACCAACCGTGATTGTAGTAATACGCATAGTGATTAATCCTGATAGATTGGCTAACAACTTGGAATGCTGCTGATGGCAAAATAGGGGATGAGCACAAAGAGAATAGTATTACGGATCGCATAAAAAACAATAAACACCGAGACAGGCCTCCGGCTGGTATAATGAATATTTTTCCTAAATATTAATGAATCCTTCGGAGTACAAAACCGCCCGGCCGGCAATGATCACCCTTTTCCCCAGATCTTCACAGAAAATATCACCTCCGCGGGAAGAAACCTGCTTGGCCTGCATTTTTTTCTTATTCAATCTATTAGACCAATATGGGATCAAGGTACAATGGGCGGAACCGGTGACAGGATCTTCGGGTATGCCCATGGCTGGTGCAAAAAATCGGGACACGAAATCAACATCTTTCCCTGGTGCGGTCACAATAACTGCCAGACGGTCTAATTCTTTAATAAGTGCCAGGTAGGGCTTTAATTCACGTACTTCATCTTCGGACTTATACACCACCAGATAATGATTAGAGGCTAATACCTCCTGCGGTTGATAGTCCAGCGCTTTAATTAAGTCCGTTGGTGTCTTGCTGGGCCGAGGAGGATGTGCAGGAAAATTCATCGCATACAAATCCCCGTTCTTTTTTACACTGAGTTCCCCGGAGCGGGTGCCGAAAGTAATTTCTTCTGCAGCCGGGTCGATTTTATTCATGAGTATAAAAGCACTGGCCAGTGTAGCATGTCCGCAGATATCCACTTCCATTTGCGGCGTAAACCATCTCAGCTGGTAATATCCACCGCGATTGACAATAAAAGCAGTTTCAGAAAGATTATTCTCAGCAGCGATGGATTGTAACTGACCATCATCCAGCCAGTAATCTAACGGACATACTGCCGCGGGATTACCCGAAAAAATCCTACTGGAGAAAGCATCGACTTGAAAAATAGGGATTTTCATATCGGTACACCTGTTTTTTCTTCCAGAACCTGAAGAATGATTCTGCTTCGCCTGGGATTTATACTTAACTAAAATCGTGAAAAAGTACTTAAATTTCAATTTATATATTCAAATTTATAAAAATTTATTAATAAATATGAAATATTTTTGCAAACACCTCGAATTTCAATTTTTTATCAGCCAGATAAGATCAGATTTGCTGGTAAAAAATATCAGGTAATCCAAACAGCTTTAATTCTATAAACAAAAATTTGTAGGCTGGTTTATGAAATATTTAATATATTTGATTAACTCAATGCTGGAGTCGGACCGTAAAGACCACCGACAATTAATAAGTAAATGAGTAACTAAATTAAAATAATGAAGTTAAAGGATGGAATTCTGAATTCAGATAAAACAGTGTCTCGGATACCTGATATTCCTCCCGCAGTAGATTCTGAAAGCAATTTAAAATTATATTTACGTGTACTTGCTTACCTTCGCCCTTATATCCGGTATATAACTCTGATCCTAATATGTAATTTCTTCTTCGTCATTTTTGAGACACTATCTATTTGGATGGTGGCACCTTTTGTCAGCACCCTTTTCAAAGCAGACCAGCCAGCGATTGAACAGACCGTTGATCAACCTAAAACAGTATCTAAAGAAACCAGTATCTTCAATTTAAATCAATGGTTGAAAGAACGGATTGAAAAATATTTCCGCCGCAGCGACCAGCTAGAGACTTTGAAATCACTTTGTATTCTTATTTTTCTGGCTTTCTTGCTGAAGAACAGTTTCGCTTTCGGCGAAGCCTGGTTGGTCAGTTTTATCGAACAGGGGGTCATCAAGGATCTACGTGATCAGATCTATGGTCATATATTATTTCAACCATTGAGTTTTTTCAGCCAGTATCAGATAGGCAATTTGATTTCTCGTATCACCAATGATGTGAATGCAGTTAATGTAGCGGTCAATAGAAGTTTCACCAAGATAATCCGCGATCCTATCGTGATCATCATTTTCCTGATCATCCTGTTCAATATCAGTTGGTCCCTTACCTTGCTGGCCCTGATCGTATTTCCGGTAACCGGTATCCTGATTACTAAAGTCGGACAAAGTCTGAAACGCAAAAGCAAGCGGGTCCAGGAACGCATTGCCGATATCACCACAGTACTGGAAGAGACCATCTCCGGGATCAAGATCGTTAAAGCTTTTTCCATGGAGAAATATGAAGATGATAAATTCCGTGCTAAAACCTCCAGTCATTTTAAGGCCGCCTTGCGTCAGGTACGCTTGAACCGGTTGTCAACACCCCTTTCCGAGACACTCGGTATCGGCATCATGGTATTCGTTTTGTGGTTCGGAGGACAACTGGTACTATCCGGAAAATTAATTTCTTCCGAAGATTTTATCCGTTTTATTGCCGTTCTTTTTTCAGTCATGGCGCCAATTAAAAGTCTGGGTGAACTTAACAATAATATTCAGATTGCTCTGGCTTCCAGTAAACGCGTCTTTAAAATTATCGACACTCCCAATATAATAACCGATCGGCCAAATGCCGTGTCTAAAAACAGTTTTAACCGGGAGATCCGTTACGAAAATGTCTATTTTCAATATAGTGAAAAAGATAACCTGGTCTTGGCAAATATCAACCTGCAAATCCAAAAAAATCAGAAAATCGCTTTTGTGGGCAGCAGTGGTGCCGGCAAAACAACACTGGTTAATCTATTACCCCGTTTTTATGACGTACAACAAGGTGCGATAAAAATAGATAACATCGACATCCGTGATATCAGCATGGCCAGTTTGCGAAAACTGATGGGTATAGTAACCCAGGATGTCATTCTATTCAATGATACGGTGGCCAACAATATTGCCTACGGTATGAGTAATTATTCCCGCCAAGAAATTAAAAAGGCTGCTGTTCTGGCTAATGCCAATGAATTCATCGAAGATCTGCCTGAAGGATATGAAACCCTGATTGGGGAACGGGGCATGCGTCTATCCGGAGGGCAGCGGCAACGCATTTCCATCGCCCGGGCGATTTTGAAAAATCCTCCTATTCTTATTTTTGATGAAGCTACCTCCTCACTGGATTCCGAATCCGAGCGCCTGATCAAGAAAGCTATCGATAACCTGATGCATGAACGAACAGGCTTTTTTATAGCACATCTCCTCTCCACTATA
>CAYSHN010000233.1:0-5965 GCA_964430815.1 uncultured Calditrichota bacterium
TTAGTCCGGATTATTTTTGATATCTGATCGGCATATCAACCGGATTACCGGTAGTATCAAAAGGAGACAACGATGCATTACAAAAATATAGATATCGAAAAGATCCATGATCACTTATTTGAAATACCAGCTACCGGTAATATGCGTGTTCCCGGCCGGATCTATGCTTCGGAAAAAATGATGGAAACTATTATTGCTGAGGATGAGAGTATTCAACAGGTGATCAATGTGGCCCATTTACCGGGTATTCAGAAATATTCGCTGGGTATGCCGGATATTCATTGGGGATACGGTTTTCCAATAGGTGGAGTGGCAGCTACCGATTATGAAGAGGGGGTCATTTCACCGGGTGGTGTTGGTTATGATATCAATTGCGGTGTTCGTCTGGCCCGTACCTCGCTGACCCGCACTGAAGTACAACCACACTTACAGGAATTGATCAGCAGTTTTTTTAGAAATATCCCCACAGGCGTGGGCTCGGAAGGTGCTATCCGTCGCCTGAATCAGAAGGAAATGAATAACCTGTTGCATAACGGTGCACACTGGGCTGTTGAACAGGGTTTTGGTGAAAAAGAAGATCTGATTTATACTGAGGAGAACGGCCGCCTGGACTGGGCTGATCCTAAATGTGTCAGTAACCGGGCGATAGAACGAGGAGGTCCCCAGGTAGGAACCCTGGGTTCCGGTAATCATTTTCTGGAAGTGGATGTGGTCGATCAGATCTTTATGCCGGAGGAAGCAGCAGTACTGGGATTATTTCTTAATCAGATCGTCATACAGATACATACCGGTTCACGCGGTTGTGGTTATCAGATCTGTGACGATTTTCTAAAATTATTAGGTCAGGCTGCTCACCGTTACGGCATTGCTTTACCCGACCGCCAGTTGGCCTGTGCCCCCATCAAATCACCAGAAGGACAGGAATATTTAGGAGCAATGGCAGCAGCGGCCAATTTTGCCTGGGCCAATCGCCAGGTAATCATGAGTCTGGCTAAAGATACTATTATGCAAACCCTGTCTATCTCACCCGGCCAGCTGGAATTCAGACTGATCTATGACGTCTGCCATAACATTGCCAAAATTGAAACACATATAATAGATGGAAAAGAAAGAAAGGTTTGTTTGCACCGCAAAGGGGCCACACGTGCTTTTGCACCAGGCAGTCCCGAACTGCCCCCGGCTTATCAACAGATCGGACAACCGGTACTGGTACCGGGAGACATGGGGCGATACTCCTTTGTATGCCTGGGAACCCAAGTGGCTATGGACGAAACCTTTGGCAGTACCTGTCACGGTGCAGGACGGCTGCAAAGCCGGAAGAGAGCACTGGATACAGGTCGCGGCCGGGATCTGTTCGCCGAAATGGCTAAAATGGGAGTAACAGTACAGGCCAAGGGGCGGGCGACCGTTGCCGAGGAAATGCCTTATGCCTATAAAGATGTAGCGATGGTCGTGGATGTAATGGACCGTTCCGGCATCAGCCGGAAAGTAGCCCGTTTAAAACCATTAGGTGTGATTAAAGGATGAGTTTTAGTTATTAAGATTAATTTTAGTTCTTACAACAAATGCCCCGCCATAACCGAAATCTTTCGCCTTATCCCGTAATTCTTCGGCGGCATTACGTTCAAGGCAATCTCCGACCCGGATTTTGTACAAAGGGGCTTCAAACACCAGGTAAACTTTAAAGCCCAGTGATCCGAACCGTGCGGTGGCTTCCTGCTCGGTCAAAGATGCCGTGCCAATATTATTGGTCGCCAGAATTTGAACACGGAATCCTTCCGATTCATTGGATATTAAAGGTTGTGATTGTTGGGTTGATTTGTTTTCCCCAGTACCAATTGATGTTCGTGTACTGTCTGCAGTGATTACCAGATCATCATCATTGAGACTCAGCGGATCAAAAGATTCATCATAGCGGCCGGTCAGATTTTGCTGTGACAAGTCCTTCTTTATTATTTCCTTACTACCACCGCAATTCAACAGCGCTAAACTCAGGCTTAACAGGATCCCGAATCTGAATAAAATTTTCCAATTATATGATTTCCAAACCATCTGCTTTGATCCATCCTGTTTTACCATCTGCCAGTGAAATTTCATACCAACCATCTAAACTGCGATTGATCTTCACCTTGGTGCCCTGGTGCAGGATGAAGAGTTCCTGCCCAGTTAACGTGGGTTCACCGACTACTGAGATCTTATCAGCAAATATAATACCATATTTAGAAGATTCAAATTGATAAATTTTTCCAATGAACATGACCAGTAGAATAAGAAAAACTGCTGTAGTAATCCAGGTCAGACGTATAAAAATCCGGCGGTTCACTAACAAATAAATTGCCAACAAAATTAAAGTTAAAACGAAAACTCCAAAACACAACCAGGCAAAAAAGGTCATAGTAAAAAAATTTATCGCTGTATTCCACCAATTTACCAGGAAGAGCACTGGAATTGGCTCAATTTTATCAACAATTTTTAGACGGGCAATCTTTAAATTCTGTTCCAGCGCTTCGTCACCGGCTAGATAAACTTCAGCTTTTTCATAATAAAGAATTGCTTTTCCGATTTGATTTAATTTATAATAAGCATTACCAAGATTAAAATAGACTTCGCCACTAGCCAGTTTTTTCTGCAGAATCTGTTCATAAAGATCAACTGCCTGCTGATATTTTCCATCGGCATAAGCCTTATTAGCCATGGCAAAGAGTGTAGTAGCCTGATCTGCTAAAACGGAAACAGGAAACAGCACGATACAAAAAAGAATTATTAGGTTAATAAATTGTTTCACACTTTTTTTCCTGAATAAATGTTCTAATCTCGGACTGCTGAGTTCCACATAACCAATTACCCTACAATCCTTCTCCCTTTACTCTTTCACCTTATAAAAACAACCCCCTACGTGCCTCAGTGCCTAAGTGCCTTTCTCTGTCTCTTTGTCCCTTTGTGCCTCTGTGCCTTAAATATATTTCTCCAACCTGGTCAAAATCTTTTTCACCCGTTCGAAGAAATCCTTCATCTGCTGTAGATTCACATTGGTACCGGCAAACTGGCGAAAATCACTTTCGGTCAGGCATTCCTGATATTCAGTTATTTCTTCTGACCCGACGCCCACCTGTTCCAGGTTTTTCTGCACCGTTACTGCATTAAAATCGGTCAATTGTAAATTTAACCGGTCACTTACGAAACCCTGCAAAGCCTGCGAAATCATTCTATAAAACTCATTTTGCGAACCTACTTTTAATACTTTCCTGGCGGCAGTCAGATGTTTAGCGGCAATTTTCCCTGCTTTACGCCTGCGGGCTAACTGCAGATCACTGCGCAGCTTATCCCGTTGACGGACATACATGATAGTAAGAACCAAACCGACAACGGGTAACAAATAAGTGCTTAGATACCACCATTTAGCATAGATGGTGCTTCCAGCTGTAAAAAATTTTGTTGTTTCTTTAATAAAGCGGATATCCTCCCCCAATAAAGCTACTTCCTGCTTAGATAAACTACTACCGCTGGCCATCATACCGCTACCGGCAACACCGGGCAGTACCATGAGTTTTAAAGGTACAGTAGTGATGGTGTTATATTTCCCCAGTTTTGGATCAAAATAATTCAGAGTGATCGGCTTAATCTGATACTCACCGGCCAGACGAGGAACAATTATATACTCAATCGACTTGGTTCCGGAAATAGCACCTGCGTCGCGTTTAATGGTTGTGGTTTCTTTCGGTTCATAAACTTCCAAATCGGGCGGTAAAGCAATGGTTGGTGGTTTAAGCAGTTTGAGATTACCTTCCCCGCTGATAGTCATTTTGACCGAGGCTGCTTCATTCACTTTAAGTTCTCTTTTATCCAAAGTAGCTGTCAGAGTATACCGCCCAACATCATTAGCAAAGCCGGCAGGACGGTTACTCTCGGGCAGTGGTTTTACACGGATCGTAATGGGTTTTGAAGACAACGATTTACGCACCGTTGTTCCGAACGGATCCTCGAAGAAACTGTCAAAAAAACTTCTGGAGCGGGTTTGCCGTTTTACCAGGGCATCAACTGAAACCACCAGTGGCTCGATGGTGAGTTCGCCACTCTGGGTAGGAAAAAGGGCGACTTTACGCAAAGTGGCTACCTGATAGGACACTCCATTCACGACTTCATTATTAATAGCTGGTTGGGACGGCAGCGTATACTCTTCGGTCCAGAAACCGGCGTTGGTGGGCATTTTCTCATAATTATAACTGCGTACGTTAACCCGGAAATACAATTTATAGATTACCGTAATTTGTTCGTTCTGATATACATTTCGCTTATCCACTTCTGCTTTCAGGAATAAATTCTCACCGGCAATTTCTGTATCCCTGATTGAACGCGGCTGACCGGGAGCCGGTTGTGCGCTACCAGGTTGTGCCTGACCTTTGACCACTGTCACGACAATCTCATTCGAAGAAATGGTTTTACCATCCTTGGTGACAGTAGCCGGGGGGATGGTGAATTGACCCTCCTGCTGAGCCTGCAAATAAAAACTGTATCCTTTGGATGACGACATACGTCCATTGATAATCTGGATACTGGTGGATGTGTTTGGTCCCGAAAGAACAGTAAACGAATTAAAGGCAGGAAAATCTGGATCTGGCATTCCACTGCTCTGGCCATTAATTTCAACTTTGTATTCAAACGTCTCATTTAATCCGACCCGGTTATTACTAACCGAAGCCGTTATTTGAACTTCCTGCGCAATTACCACACCTACAGTCAGGGTGAACAGAAGAATTTTCTGCCAGATACGGATCATGCTGAATTTTTATCCAATCCTGTTATATATGAAACAATTCGCAGCATCATTGTTTATCCCTGCTGATGCTACCAGTCTTTTTCCACCTGACGCCTGGTCGGGGGTACCATGCGCCGCAGTTTTTGCTTTTCCTTTTCCTGGTTTTTCAAAGCATCCAGAATTCGCTCGGCATCTTCCTTGGACATTTTATCTTTATCGACCTGCAACTGGTTTTGCGGTTGAGGCTGTTGCTGAGGTTGTTGCTGCTGTTTTTCCTGCTCCTGGCTTTGCTGGTTTTGCTGCTGCTGATTTTGTCCGTCTTGCTGCTGTTGTTGCGGTTGTTGCTGCATCGGCTGTTTCTGCGCTTGTTCTTTTAATTTAGCCCGGGCTAGTTCCAGATTATATTTAGCATCCTGATCACCAGGATCAAGATCCAGCGCCATTTTATAGGCCTGAATACTCTCCTGCAGTTTATCCTGCTTGAAAAAGCAATTACCAATATTATAATGAGTCTGTTCTTCCAGTTTCAAATCCTTAGTGCCAATCACTTTCTGAAAGGATTCGATAGCTTGATCATACTTTTGTATTTTATAGGAAGCGGCTCCTTGGTTAAATGTGGCAATTTCATTTTTAGGATCATCCAGCAAGGCATCCTTATATTTGTTCAGCGCTTCATCATATTTTTCCTGGTGATACAGTTTATTCCCATCATTAATTTTTCCACGCATGGATTGCGTATATCCGGAAGAGACCATACAAAAATAAATAATAAGGATGAAATAAAAACGGCTCACACGAACCTCCCCTCCCATTCCGCTTTCACTCTCCGGCGTTCAGGGATCAGAATTTCAGCGATCAGAAAAACCAGCCCGATAGCCAGGAAAATCTGAAAACGGTCTTCGTACTGGGAGAATTGTTTGGAGACCAGTTCTTTTTTTTCCATAGTTAAAATTTCATCATAAATTTCATCCAGTTCGGATTCACTGCTGCTGGCCAGATAATATTTGCCACCGGTTTCATAGGCAATTTTCTGTAAAGTATATATATCCAGTTTGGTGGTCACCACACTGCCCTGCCGGTCTTTTTTGAATCCAACCTGAGCCCCGGATTGACTGTATTCCGGTATGGGTACACCCTGCGGTGATCCGATACCGACCGTATAGATGATAACCCCCTGTTTTTCTGCTTCTTTGGCGGCTTCTACCGGAT
>CAYSHN010000234.1:0-1574 GCA_964430815.1 uncultured Calditrichota bacterium
GGTTTTACCCCGCAGGTTCATATTGCCCTCCTGGTGCTGCCCTAAACCGTACAATGCTTCATCAGGTGAAAGAATAAATTTTTGTTTGATGCTTTTGACTTTTTCACCGATAACAGTTACCTGGACGATTTCTCTTCCGTTCTCCTGCAGCAGAACTTTATCCGCAGTATCGAGGAATTGTATTTTCCCGGAAGACAGATCGACCTTAACCTGCAAAGAAGATGTGCTAAGCAGAACAGCACCCGATTCCTGCTTAAGAGACCAGGGTACTTGTGCAGGCAATGGATTTACGACCACCAAGCTTGGATGTTTTGAAAGTTCCTGAATCGGCCGGCACTCAATTCTGATAATATTTTCTCTAAGAATGTGGAGCTGGATGATCAAAGAATCCAGCTGAACAATAATACCATCGGATTTTGTTAAAAAACTTTCCTTTTGCTGAAATCCTGCAAACAGGGTGAGAAAGCATACTGCAAAAAACAGGTTCCTGAAAATTTTATTCATTGTGGCACTCCATATTTAAAACGGAATAATCGGTACGGAATTAACCATATCCAAAACCAGTTGCTGTTCGATCTGCCGCCGCAGGTTTTCATCCAAACAGAAAATTGCACATTCATGATTATTATTTGCTGAAAATCCATCGAAATTCCAGCTCCCTATCCCCACCAGCAACCGGTCAAAATAAAATTCCTTGGCATGCATATAGTTGAAATACTGGAAGCCATGTACACCGCCCTGGATTAACGGTTGAATGGTTTTGCGCACCCGCCGGTCCACATCCCGGCCGTCTTCATCCACCAGCGGTGTCAACATATCCTCCCAGAATCTTTCTTCCAGCAGGTGTGCATCCTGGACACTTCTGCTCAGGAATATACTCTTCTCACCCAGTCCCCCGTCAAAACCGTTGGTGATGTATGCTGCATAAAAATCAGGATCGGCCGCTTTATCTTTCATCAGTTGTGCCAGCATGTCATGATATTCCACGCGTCTCTCAAGATCAAATTCAATCTCAGGGCTGGTCATATAAAACGAGTTTCGTGCCGCCTCCAGATATCTCAGCAGCAGCATTACAATCCTTTGCGGTTCGGCTCTGTTTCCCTGGACGGCGGTACGACAGATTCCGTTCATGCGGGTTTCGGGATTTTCCAGCCAACGGGCATAATTTTCGCTGCCGCGCACTCCGGCAGCCCGTTCAGCAGCGAGCCTGGTAGCCAGGGTATACTCACCCACGGCGATCGGCCGCTGTTCTACATCATATTTCTTCCACAGTTTTATAAAACTTTCTAAAATGCTGGTTGCGGCCGGTCCCTCTATCAGGATATCGGTATCACGGTTAAGAAAATTAAAACCGTCAGATTTGTTTTCATAATTAAGAACATTCATTCCACCCAGGATTGCTTCCTCGCCGTCACGAATCCAGATCTTATTGTGAAACATCCGGTTCAAGCGGCTCAGAGACTTGTCGTCGACACGTACCACGGGAATTCCTTCCCTTTCCAATACCCCGATACAATAGTTTGATAACGAGAATGCATATAAACCTTCAGTAATCACCCGCACATCCACCCCGG
>CAYSHN010000234.1:1584-5960 GCA_964430815.1 uncultured Calditrichota bacterium
CCATATTGCGCAGCAATTCCCGGCCTGTTTCATCCCCTATTATCGTCATCATTGCCACATAAAGCAACTTCCTGGCCTGCAGGGTCAGTCTGCGCTTTTCCGGATATGATTCCACACCGTTGAACAATGCCCGGACTTTATTTCCGTATGTCAATTCAGTCTGAGTTTCCTGATCAAGTTGTTTTTGAAATTCCGGATCAAAATATTTAGATACAACCGTTTTGGAGTCAAATTCATTGTCAAATCCCGAGTGGTAAAATTGGAGCGGATATTTCAATTTTTTAATGGGCGGGAAAAAGAGGCTGCCCCAGACGCTGAGATATCGGTAAGCGCGCCCACAAACCTGCCGGATACTGTCGAACGGTTGCTGATGATAGTACCGGTAAGCAGCCGAAAGAAAATCATTCTGCCCGGATTCGATAACGAAACTCTGCTGGTCTATGGCGTATATATCCTGCACTGCTGTGATAGTAGTATCCACGACAGGCAGGATCCTTTTTTTGAAATACGGATCCCACTTAAACCACATAGTGGTGTCGAACCTTGCCGGATAATTGGGGACCGGTTTGATCAAGCTATTGGTATGTGCTTTATAATATTCTGATAACTCTTTGAGTGATACTTTTAGCGGCCTTTCAACAGTACCGGGAAAAGTCCCACCGCCACGGTTCCCTCCACACGAAATTGCGAGACAAGACAGCAGGAAGACAATGGATATAGTTGCACGCATGAGCTGAACCAGATTTATCTTGATCGGCGCAGATAATAATTTATACCCAGGTAATATCGTAAACCTTTGGCGGAATCGACTGTCTTTTGATAATCCAGATATTCCCATTCTTTTTGTATTCCGCAGACCAGGTTTGCATAACGACCGGTGGCCTGAAGACCGCAAAACAGGGTATTGCGTCCAATATCTGCCAGAACATACCGGGAGCTAGGCGTTTTACGGCAACCTGTGGAAAAACTCCATTCTCCACCCACGTACAAGGAAAGATTTGAAAATGAAACGGCATTCCAGCCTACGCCCACCAACCAACCTATGGAGCCGATTTTTAGCCCATAAAATCTGGTCGTATCCTGGCCATAAACCAGGTATTTCGCCCCTAACAGGTCTACTGTTCCGCAAATTGCGATATTCACACCGCCTACCCTGGGTGAGAGGGGCATGATATAACCCCCGGCGACTTGAATCCAGGTTGCTTCAAGATCCAATTTACGGTTCATGGTGTCATCCTGCGCTATCATCAGGTTTCCGCTTGAGACTATGACCCCAATACCAGCCATGCCCAGGCTTCTGGTATGAGTGGCATAGTGGAGATTAAACTTAAAAGCGCGAAAAGCATCATCATTCAATGAGTAATCGGCTGATGCCTCGAACGACCAGCGGTACCGGGGAATAGTATCTGCCAGCACTCTATCGTAATGCAATTTTTTCCAACCGCTACTCCGTACTTTGAATAAAATTCCGAAGATGTCGGTTCGAAACGACGGCCAGCTAATACCGGGCGAAAACTGCCAGGGGCAATCGAGCATGTATTGAATACCATTGTAATCAGCACTGATCCGGGTATAATTGGTTTGGATGACATTTTCATAGGGACTGGGAGTTACAACTCCGCCGGAACCGCGTCCATTATGATCGGGTGAATTCTCGGGACCGAACGGATCGTATACCTGGTGAATCGCCGGTGTACTGTCGCTGACCGTGGCAGGATATTCCTGGCTATATGCAGGTGAAATCAGAAAACTTAGAATACCTGCAGATAATATAAAATCAATTTTCGGAAGTCTCATGAGGCGCTCCATTGACCTGAACACGATTTGTTAAATAATACTGAAGTTCTGCAGTCGTAATCTTTTTATGAATGAGGATGATTGAAATTATAATGCTTTTATGATATGAATATCAAATCGGATAATCAAGCTTTTATCGAATTAATTTATATTGGATTTTTGATAAATTCCGGGAAAGTTACCCCGGTCATTCTAACCTCCGACCTTTGTGCCTTATTACTTTATTAGAACACACTTCTTTATCAATCTATGTACGCCACTATGCAGAACGTACAGGTACACCCCCGAGGCCAGTCCCGCTGCATCCCAGTGAACAATATATTCCCCGGCATTCTGTCTTTTATTAATCAGATCGGTTACCTTCTCCCCCGTTATTGAATAAAGCGATAAACGCACTGTGCTGGATTCAGATAAGGTATAACGGAAAGTGGTAGTGCTATTGAAAGGATTCGGATAATTCTGATAAAGTTGAAAGGTCCCTGGAACTGACTTTTGTTCATCCAACGCACTGGGATCAAAACCGGGAACTTTTAGCGTGATGCCATCAAGATAAATAGTTCCTTCCCCATCCGTTCCTGAACCAGTTCTGACAGTGAACCATATTTCCATGAACTTGGCCGGATTAAAATCCACCGTGTCGCTCATCGCCAGATCAGCATAAAACAAATCCAGATACTGCCAGTCGGTTGTACCTAAAGTCAGGTCATAATAACAGTATCTGCCGGTTGTATCACGTACCCGGATCTGCAGGGCGCGGTTTGAGCCATCCCCTTTTATCCAGCAGGCGAAACCGATAGTTTCTCCATAATCACCGCGAAATGAACGGATGATCGTTCCGTAAGTTTCGTTTGGTTCACCGATGGCATAATGATACTTCATGCTCTGCAACCCTTCGGCCTTGATTGCTTGTTCCAGTGTCAATTGACCAGTGGTGCCCGAGCGCACTTTCCAGTTATTAAGCAGAGCACTGTTTAAACTATAATTTTCAAAATTATCAATAATCAACCGGTTGCTGATATTAATGGCCACGGTATCCGCAGTCAATCCTGGTGAGCTGGCTATAATCCGGGCCTGACCGACCACCGTGTCCGCCTTAAAGATGATATTTGCCAGTCCGGCACTGGTATTTACCGGATTTTGACCGAACAAAATGCCCGGCCCGGTTTTTTGGAAGGTGATCTCATTGGTAGCTTGCCCGCAAAAACGTCCTTCAGCATCCTTAAGCAGGCAGCGGATCGCCACCGAATCGAAACTGTCGCTCATTAGCAAATCGCTTGAGGCGGTCATGATCAAGCGGGCTGGTATCGTACCTTCGGCAGTTGTTCCAGCAATAAAAGCCATGTCTGGAACCAAAGCACCAAAGTCGGGGATTTGAACTTCCAAAGTACTATCCAGGCTGGCCTCATAAGTCTCGGATACTAATTCTCCGGACCAGGTGTTGTACCATTTGAAATGCCAGGAAGTATCGATACTCGTGTGAATTGATAATACTCTGCTGATTACCGAATAACCACTGATATCGCGAAGCCAGCCGTACATCAGTCGAGTACTTCCCAGTCCGAAAACATCGCAGGCTGAGGCACTCATGGTTAATATATCAGTCGGCTCATGGGCATAATCAATCAATGGGGCAACCTGTCCGAATGCATCTAATTGTTCAAAATCTGCTGCGCTTAAAATGGAGTAATCCCACCACAGCGGCGTTATGGCCAGGCCGCTCGACCAGCTGGCCCACAGGCTGTTATGATAAGCATTTGTATATTCTATGGTACCAGGTTCATAACTGCCAAACGAATTTGTATAACCGGCTTCGCCGAACTGAGCGGGTTTGTCAAAGTCGTTCCAGAGATCCTGTGATACCTGATGATAAATCCACATGCTGCTACGCATTGGATTACCAATGAAGGGCACACTCCAGGATGTTTCATATATGTGCACACAGGGCATGTCCACCTCCTGGTACCCGGCCGGCCAATATAAACCACCGCTTAAAGAGGCGGTCGTGGGATGATTGTAGGGATCGTTGTCCTGGAAATACTGGTGCACCCAGCCAACCCACTGGCGTGTTTCGTCGTATTTATCCCCATACTCCCAGGCATCGGTGCCATTGGCCTCATTTACAATCTCCCAGATACCCCAGCTGCGGCTGTATCCAAAGCGGGCGATCAGATAACGGTATTGTTTTTCCTGGTATACCCAGGCTGCCTCGCTGTCATAGATATCCTGCACAGCACAAACCAGATTATAAGGATTGATATGCCACTGGTGCGCCCAGACGGAATTGGAAAATAGATCATGCGGCCAGATGGCATACTGGATAATTATATTGCGGTCTTCAGCCAGCCTGATCAATGAATCAATGCGTCCGCATTTGGTCTGATTATAACGCCCCAATTCATTTTCAATAATACCGGAACTATTGGTCAGGCCACCGTAGACAATATTCCAGATAGCAAAAATGTTGGTGTTGTAATTGGCCAGGTTGTTTAACCTGGCTACCGGTTCCTCCCAGGGTAAATAAACGTCGACACCGTAAAACGGCGTACCATCATCATAAGTCAGGTAATGTGAATTAATTT
>CAYSHN010000235.1:0-5914 GCA_964430815.1 uncultured Calditrichota bacterium
GAGGCAAAAGCATTTTTATAGCTGTGCAGTAGTGAATCTGCCATGGCGGCACCGCAGGGATTATTATGTTTGATAATTACGGTTGCCGGTTCTCTCAATTCCTCAACCATATTCAGGACAGCATCCAGATCAAGAATGTTATTGTATGATAGTTCTTTGCCGTGCAATTGTTCAAAATTATTCAAGGCTTTATTTTTAGTGGAACCATAAAAGGCAGCCTGTTGATGAGGATTTTCACCATAACGCAAATCCTGTAACTTGATGCCCTGAATAGTGATTTCTTGAGGAAAAGAATTAGTGGTTTTCTGCTGCTGGCGAAGATATTCGGCAATCAGGGAATCATAACGTGAGACATGTTGAAAAACCCGCAGGGCACAACGGGCTCTAAAATCGGAGGAGGTATCCAGATCATGATTATCCATTTCTTTAATCAATTCTTCATACTGATCGGGATCAACCACAACCGTGATATCGGAATGGTTTTTCGCAGCGGCCCGTAACAAGGATGGACCACCGATATCGATTTTCTCTATCGCCTGAGCCAGGGTACAACCCGTTTGATTGATCGTATCTTCGAAAGGATATAAATTTACAACGACCAGGTCGATTGGGACTATTTGTTGTTTTTTCAGTTGAGCCAGATGTTCCGGGACTCGTTTAGCCAGAATTCCTCCGAATATAACAGGATGCAGCGTTTTAACCCGCCCATCTAAAATCTCTGGGAATCCGGTCAGGTCGGAGATAGGTTGAACCTCAATCTGATGGTCTTCCAGAATTTTCTGTGTGCCACCGGATGAAATCAGTTCAACACCCCGTTCGCGCAGGTTGCGTGCAAGTTCAATGATACCTTCTTTTTTATATACACTAAGTAATGCACGTCTAATTTTGGCCACTTTTTCCTTCTCCTAAGATTTGGATGCGCCGTCCTTGAATGTATAATCTATCTTCGACCATCAGTTTAACCGCCTGTGCATAAATTTGGTGTTCAAGTTCAAGAACCCTGGCCGCGATTTCATCCGCAGAGTTCAGATCATCAATGGCTACGCACTGTTGTAAAACGATCGGTCCGGCGTCATATTCACTGTTGACCAGATGCACGGTAACTCCACTAATCCTCGCTCCGCTCTCGAATACGGCCTGATGAACATGATGTCCATACATGCCTTTCCCGCCAAAAGCAGGCAACAAAGCCGGATGAATATTGATAATCCGGTTGGGATAGGCAGCAATGATCTGCTTACCAATCAACTTCAGATATCCGGCCAGGACAATATAATCGACTTTGGCTGATAGCAATTCCTTTAAAATAGCATCGTTAAAGGCTGCGCCATCAGGGAAGTTTTTCGGTATAATGATACGGACAGGGATATTATTCGATTTGGCAATATCTATAACTCCGGCAGCGGGATTATTGGTAAGGCACATCACAATTTCTGCTGGTATAGAACCACTTTGAATATGATCCAAAATCGCCCGAAAATTACTCCCGCGTCCAGAGGCAAAAACCGCTAATCGTTTTTTCTCCATCTACAATCATTAAATAAGTGCTTAATTTAATTTTCTTTATGAATGCATACAATAAAAAATTAGTCCCAATTAAAGTAAAAATCATTAATGCCTGGATCTATTCGCAAGCAGATCAAAATCATGTTGCCAAAGCTGAAAACATAAACGGATTTTCCAACGACAATTTTGTTGTAGATGTGTCCAGATTCGCTATTACACCCAGCGGCATGGTAAATATATGCTCCCCATGACCATAAGGAAAATCAAGAAGTACTGGATAATCGACTTTTCCAAAATAATGTTCAAATATCTCAAAGAGAGTGAAGGAAATCTCACCTGGATCAGGATTACAATCGAGGAATTCCCCCAGAATTAAACCGTTGATTTGCGTGAATACACCCGCCTGCTGCAGGTGAGCCAGGTAACGGTCGATACGATATGGTTTTTCTCCAGTATCTTCGAGGAATAGAATCGCTCCATGGTAATCGGGACTGTATGGTGTGCCCAGCAGCGTGGTTACCAGAGCAAGGCATCCACCCAATAATCGGCCTGCAGCCTGGCCTGGTTTGAAGATAGTGGTTTTAGTAGTGGAGAAATTAAATTCATATCCAGATCCGCTATTTAGCAATTGACCCCAAAAATGTTGTTCAGTGAAAGGAGCGATGCCTTTCCCCAGCTCGACCGCCAGCATGGGCCCGGAAAATGAGGGTATTCCGACTCTGGCCCAAATCGCCAGTTGTAATGTGGTGATGTCACTGTAGCCAATCAGCGGTTTTGGATTTTCCCGGATAAGATCATAGTTTAATTGGTCGACCAGACGTAAACTGCCCCAGCCGCCCCGGGTACACATAATAATATCCACCTCATGGTCACGGTACATCGCGTGCAGATCGGCGAGCCGTTCCTCGTCTGTGCCGGCAAAATAACCGTAAGGTTCGCAAAGATATCGCCCTTCTTTTATTTTAAAACCCCGCTGCTGTAAATATTCAATTCCGGTCCGCAGTCGTTCTGTTTTGGGAAAATAAGCTGGCGATACAACGCCAAAGGTGCTCTGTTCTGAAAATCTGCTAAACATATGGAACTACTCCCCAAGACAGCAATTATATACCGACAACTTATCCGGTTGTCATAGAAAATATTTTATTTATTAATTTTAATTGCCTGCTCAGTACCCCATTTGCACATCAGACGAAGGACTGGTTCGAGAGTCCGCCCCCGGTTGGAAAGGTTGTATTCAACTCTGGGCGGAACCTCAGCATATACTTTCCGGGTAATCAATCCGTCCTGTTCCAGTTCTCGTAATTGCTGGGTCAGCATTTTCTGAGTGATATCGGGAATTAACCGTTTCAATTCACTGAAGCGGCGAATACTCGAACGCAGATGCCATAGGATCAATACTTTCCATTTACCACCAATTATATTCAGAGTCGCCTGAACCGGACAGATAGATGATTTCCCGCTCATGATTTATTTGTTAGTTTCTTTTAGTAACTAATATACAATATTAGCATGTACTTGCCGATAAATATAATACTAATTATTATTAGGATCAAAAATAAAAATCGATAGTGTTATTCTCCGGAATACAAAAGTACAAAACGGTGTTTACATAATTGGGCCTAACAGAGGATATGGTGTGACATACCTCTCGCTGAATCCATATAAAAGCAAGGACTGGTTGAATGAAGATAGGAATTATTGGTGCTGGAAATATCGGGGGTACCTTAGGTACACTCTGGTTGAACAGGGGACACGAAGTCATGTTCGGAGTTCGTGATAAAAACAATTCAAAAGTGCAAGCAATTCTGAATTCCTCTACCAGACAGGTGCGGGTTGGTTCGGTTAGCGAGGCATGTGTTTTTGGTGTTGTTATCCTTTTAGCTGTCCCCTGGTCAGTTGTACCTGCAGTACTCAAATCGGCACCTGATATGAAAAATAAGATCCTGATTGATTGCACCAACCCGCTTAGCCCTGGATTAACCGGTCTGACTATCGGTTTTACCACTTCGGCAGCTGAAGAAATTGCCAGAATGGCAAAAGGATCCAGGGTAGTGAAAGCATTTAATACTCTGGGATCAGGGAATATAAAAGATTTATCTTTTGGTTCACTTCAGGCTGACACCTTTATCTGTGGTGACGATGAAGAGGCAAAGAATATTGTAAAAAATTTGGCCGAAGATATCGGGTTCAATGTTGTCGATAGTGGTCCATTATCACAAGCACGTTTGCTAGAACCGCTGGCCATGCTCTGGATCTCCCTGGCCTATCAATATGGTTATGGACCTGATATTGCCATCAAGTTGTTAAAACGATAATCGATAGGAAGATGTATTATGAAGCAGGCATTGAAATTAATATCAAGCGAAGTCAATTTGCTGGAGGCACAAGAACGGTTTGAAGGTGATGAAGAGTTACTAGATGCTTATTCACAGGCGGTCGTAACGGTCGCAGCCAAGGTCAGTCCTTCAGTGGTAAAAATAGAAGCCGTACAGAAAAAAGACAGAAAAAACCGCTCCGAACAGCAACAAACAGGCAGTGGTTCAGGATTTATTTTCACCCCGGATGGTTTTATCCTTACCAATAGCCATGTGATCCAACATTCTGCAGAAATTAAAGTAACTCTAGCTGATGGTAGAAATTTTGCCGGCACTTTAATTGGTGACGATCCGGATTCGGATCTGGCGGTATTAAGAATTAGTGGGGACGAATTAAGCAGCGTGGAATTGGGTGATTCCAGCAGGATCAGGGTGGGACAGTTGGTTATTGCAATTGGTAATCCCTTTGGATTTCAGTGTACAGTGACTAGTGGAGTGGTCAGTGCTCTAGGCCGATCCCTTCGTTCACAAACTGGAAGATTAATCGATAATGTGATTCAAACCGATGCCGCCCTTAATCCGGGTAATTCCGGAGGACCTCTGGTTACTTCCCATGGCCAGGTAATCGGAGTAAACTCGGCCATTATTCTCCCGGCACAGGGAATTTGCTTTGCTATCGCTGTTAATACAGCCAAACTGATTGCCAGTCAGTTGATAACCCATGGACGGATTACCCGTAGTTACCTGGGGATTGCGGGTCAAACCGTGCACATTCAGCGTCGTATCCGAAATTTTTATAAATTAGTTCAATCCACCGGAATATTTGTTTCAACGATCGAAGCAGGAACCCCTGCTGCACGATCCGAATTGCGGGAAGGGGATATCATCATCGGGTTAAATAATACGAATATGGGGAGTATCGATGAACTGCAAAAATTCTTGAGCGCTGATCTGGTGGGGAAAAATGTAAAACTAAAGATATTACGTTATACTCAAATCCTTGATCTTTTGATAGTACCTGAAGCAAGTCAGCAGCGAGCTCAGTAAAAACCGGCAGCACAGGACGGAATAATGATCTACAGGATGATAGGATTTTTTATAATATTTACGCTAGTCATCGCGCTGATATATTTTTATATCTATCGCAGGTTGATTAAGCCGCTTAAAATCCCCCGGATTTACAAACGGCGACTATGGATCTACATGCTGTTAACGCCTTTATTGACACCTCTATCTTTTATGCTACGTTTTGGTTCGCTTGATAGAATTTGGGCGGAAATAATTGCCTGGTTCACCTATGTAAACATGGGATTTTTTTCTATGGTTCTGGCCTTGCTGATCATGCGTGATCTGGGATGGGGAATTCATTCTATCTATAATAGAATAATCAAATGGTGTTCATTAAAGCGAGCAAATAATTCTGTAGCAAAACCGACCTTAACTTATAGTCCTTCACGTCGCCAGTTCCTGGTCAACTCTGTTAACTTGGGAATTTTTGGTACTGCCGGGATCTTGAGTGGTTATGGATTATATGAAGCACGCCGTAAACCTGTTTTAGAGGAAATAGAGATACCAATCGCCAATTTGCCTCCGGAGCTGCATAATTTTAAAATTGCTCAATTTACTGATGTTCATGTTGGTCCAACAATTAAACGTCGGTTTGTAGAATCTGTAGTGAATCAAATAAATCAACTGAATCCCGATCTGATTGTCTGTACCGGTGATATGGTGGACGGCTCAGTACCAGAATTAAAAAATGATGTCGAAGCGGTCAAAGACCTGTATGCACCAAATGGAGTATTTTTTGTGACCGGTAATCACGAATATTATTCTGGTGCGGCAGCATGGATTGATGAAATGCAACGGTTAGGCCTGACCGTTTTGCTGAATGAACACCGCCTGCTTAAATTACACCACAGCAAAATTGTGATTGCTGGTGTTAATGATTATACCGCAGATCAATTTATAGCCGCACATGCTTCTGATCCACAGAAAGCATTACAAGGTGCAGAAGCAGTTCCCGTAAAAATTCTGCTGGCCCATCAGCCACGGAATATCTTTGCCGCCGCTGCGGCGGGATATAATTTGCAGAT
>CAYSHN010000236.1:0-5857 GCA_964430815.1 uncultured Calditrichota bacterium
TGAAACATTTTCAATCAAAGTAAATGGACAGGATGTAGAATATAAAACCGAAAACGGGTATGCCATAATTAATCGTGAATGGAAAACAGGAGATATTATTGAATACGCATTACCGATGAACATTCACCGGGTAATAGCAAATAATAATGTGATTGCAGACAGTGGAAAGGTTGCCCTGGAATGCGGACCAATCGTTTATTGTCTGGAGGGTATTGATAACAATAACCAGATTGATAATTTAATTCTCCCGGACGATTCAGAATTGTCGATTGCGGATGGTGTTAATCAATTGCAGGGGGTGAAAACGATAACCGCAACCGGTGGTAGAGGCACGTCGAGACGTGCCCTTACGAATGGTAATGACATATCGCAATATGCCCCTACCAAACAAAAATTTACCGCCATTCCATATTTTATGTGGAATAACCGGGGTATTACAAAAATGGTGGTTTGGATTCCACATCTGGATCCCGCGCAACATTGACGCTCTTCTGATCGATAAGGATCGAACGATTAATGTCGGGTGAATGTCGGGTGAATGTAGTTGGATTATTCCGTATCTATGCCTATACTTACCCAGGAGATTTTTATGACCAGCGGGCAATTAATTAAAGATTTAAGATTAAAAAAAGGTATAACACAGGAAGAACTTGCGGCCAAAACCTACATTAGTGTCCGAACGATTCAGCGTATTGAAAATGGTGGTGTCGTACCCAGAGGATTTACTCTTAAAACTATAGCAAAGGCATTAGAGGTTAATTTTGAGGAACTAACAAACTGTGATAAAACTGTTCTCGAAGGCGCACAATTAAATGACAATAATATATGGTTACCAATCCTGCATTTGAGTGGTTTATTTATTTTGCTTTTTCCACCGGTCATTATCTGGTTCTGGAAAAAAGATAAAATCAAAAATGTGCGGGAACATGGAGTTGATGTCATAAATTTCCAGTTGAGTATGTTACTGTACATATTTCCATCTGCCCTATTGGCTTTCTTACTCATAACCATACCGATACTAGTTTTTCTGGGTATATTTAGTATGGTCATCATCATCATAAATACGATCAAAGTTATGAATAATCAACCATATAAATATCCAATTACTATAAGGATATTAAAGCCATGATAAATCTGCACCAGTTAACTTCACTCTGTTTCTTCTGTCTCTGTTGTGTTTGCTCTTTCGCTCAGAAACAGGATACAGGCACAATTATTATTCCACTTAATGCCAGGAATTGGGAATTTAAACCCCAGACCGTGGAGTTTCTGGAGTACAAATCCGTACCAGCTATGAAATTGCTGACCAGCAGCGATCCTGTAATACTGAAGAACTTAAATTTCACCAAGGGTACAATTGAATATGATATGGAACCACTGGATCCCCGATTCACATCAATATATTTCAGATGGAAAGATTCAAAAGAAAATGAATGTTTCTATTTCCGGACAGAGCGGGCAGGCAATCCACAAGCTATTGATGCTATTCAATATGCCCCGACAATTGATGGGGTAAATCTTTGGGATCTGCTTTTTCATTTTCAAACAAACACAAAATTCATAAAGGAAAATTGGAACCACGTGAAACTTGTGATTTCAGAAAAACAAATGCGGGCTTATGTAAATGATACTTCCAGGCCGGCACTACAAGTACCGATGTTAGAAGGAAATGTTACTTTTGGAACTCTGGCTTTTGACGGTCAGGTGATTATATCAAATCTGCAAATTAAACATGGTTCTGTAGAGGGACTCACACCTGAAGCAGGTATTGATCCTTTTGCCAGCGATCCACGTTACCTTCGAAAATGGCAGGTCAGTGAGCCAATAACCACGGCTCAAAACATCGATTTTAGTTATGAGTATATACCTTCGGCAGAAACGAAATGGGAAGCAATTTCAGCTGAACGTCGTGGATTGATCAATCTTACTCGTAAATTTGGAATGACGAATGGCAGGAGAATGGTTTGGCTGAAAACAGCCATTCACTCAGATAAGGACCAGGATAAAATGCTTCGTTTAGGATTTAGCGATGAAGTGTGGGTTATCATAAACGAAAATCCTTTGTATGTTGATAAGAACCTTTATAACACCCCTATGGCTAAACTGCCTGACGGTAGATGTTCTATAGAAAATTGTTCTTTTAAAGTTCCATTGCACAAAGGTGAAAACTATCTGCTGATCGGGGTTGCCAATTTTTTTTATGGTTGGGGTATAATAGCTCGTATCGACGATCTTGATGGAATCAAACTTGATCAATGAAGGCCATGATATTTAAATAGAAATAAAACTACCCCCCTACTTGTCTTTTATCATTCCTTTTAGTTAAAATTGTAAAACTTATATAAGTTATTTTATTTTTTAAGTAATGATATGGATAATTATGTTCATGGTTATTTAAAAAGAGAATCAGAACGGCTGCATGACCAGGCTGATACATTAGATGAATTGCTGCACCATGACTCAATTTTTCCCGTGAAAAGTAAAGTACTGGAAGCTGGTTGTGAGTGGGAGCACAAACCAAAATCATCGCTATGCAAGGGCACGTTGCATCATGTTCCTGTGAAACGCCTAAACGAATAATGTACCATGAACGTATCAATCATTAACCAAAATTTATTCTAGGATTTTAGCATGAAAAAAGATAGAGATGATAAAAACAAATTATTTGAGATCATCAATAATGAAATCTTTACATCAAAATTTATATCCGGTATTGCCGGTGATAGAATTTTGGATCCAAAGGAGAATAAATTATACGAAAGACTGCTGATTGAATCAGGCGGGGATCTATATGTAAAACTGTTGTTTTATATAACGCATCAGGTATTTGATATGGAGAAAGCAAAAAGTTTATGGGATGCAATTCTGATGCATAAAAATCACCTGGCACAGGTGCTGAAGCGTAATGTTGAGATTTCCGTGGCCACTTTAGATTATCTCACCAATATTAAAGATGAAATCGAAAATCCTAAATTAATTGGAGAAGCTTTTATCGGAAAAATCGCCGAAATGTCCTCCATTGATAGTTTAACCAAACTCTATAACAGACAATATTTATTTATCAAGATAGATGAAGAGTTAAAAAGATATAAAAGATATAATACTACATTTTCAATTCTCTTAATTGACCTTGATGATTTCAAGCGGATCAATGATACTTATGGGCATCAAAAAGGTGATTTGGTTTTATCACAATTAAGTGGCCTGCTGAGTAAATCATTACGGGATTTAGATATGTGCGCAAGATATGGCGGTGAAGAATTTATGATTGTATTACCTCATACGGATTGTAATCAGGCCAAGGAGATCGCTGAAAGAATAAGAACGAGCGTTGAAAAATATTTCTCGACTGATTTAAACTTAACCATCAGTGTCGGAATGTCGAATTGCCCCGATAGTGCCGTAAATAGGAAAAATATTATAAAAAGAGCTGATGAGGCACTATATGAATCAAAAAGAAAAGGTAAAAATAGAATTACAATAAAATAGACACCTTCTTCGGATTTCGATATTCGAATTTTTTATCGTATTCTTTGACAAGGTAAAAATATGAATGATTATGTTCATGGATATTCCGAACGGGAATCAGAACGGCTGCATGATCAGGCTGATACCTTAGATGAATTGTTGCACCACGACTCTGTTTTTCCCCTGAACAGCAAAGTGCTGGAAGCGGGTTGCGGTGTGGGAGCACAGACCAAAATCATTGCTGCAAAAAATCCTGGGTGTCATTTTACCTCAATCGATATATCCGAATCGTCACTGCTCCAGGCTGAGAAACTGATTCAATCTTTACAGATTAAAAATGTAGAATTTCAAGCAGGTGATATTTTTGACTTACATTTTAAAAACGAATCATTCGACCATATTTTTGTCTGTTTTGTACTGGAGCATTTATCCGATCCGTTACGAGCCTTGCATTGTTTACAGCCAGTACTCAAACCAGGGGGAAGCATGACCGTGATCGAGGGGGATCATGGTTCGGCTTATTTTTATCCTTATAGTATTGCTGCCCAAAAAGCCATTAACTGCCTGGTAGAATTACAGTCCAGGCGCGGTGGAAACTCTTTGATCGGCAGAACACTTCACCCCCTGCTTCAGCAAGCTGGTTTTTCAGATTGCACTGTTTCTCCACGTATGGTCTATGCCGATCATAACCGGCCGGATTTAGTTGAAGGTTTTACTAAAAACACTTTTACGGCAATGATTGAAGGGGTAGAACAGGATGCGCTACAGAATGCTCTCATCTCTAAACAGGAATGGGTACAAGGTATAAAAGATCTTTATCGTACAGCAGAAGACGGGGGCGTATTTTGTTACACTTTCTTCAAAGGGAAAGGTATAAAGGGTGCTCAATTATGAAATCCAAAACATACAGCGAACAGGAAATTCTGGCTCTGGCCATGAAATCCTACTCAGAAGGTCAGGCCAAATTCGAAATTGTATCGACCAAATGTGCTTTGCTGGTTATCGATATGCAGGAGGAGTTCGTTAAACCTGGTTGGACCCCCTACTGGATTCCGGAAGCAACCCGTCAGGTCAGCGCCATCAAAACTCTCATCGACTTCTGTAGATCCAGACAGATCCCGGTTATTTATACAGCTTTTGGTCCTACCCACCATTACCTGGACCGTCCGAAAACAGGCGAATCCATGCCCAATCGTTATCCTGAAGTTGGCATCGATCATTTCTCCTGGTTTAAAGATCCAAAAATATATCCTGAACTGGCACCACTGCAAAATGAACTTGTGATTCTCAAACCATCCTATGGTGCATTTTATGATACGCCATTAGAGACCATCCTGAAAAATCTTAACAAAGATACAGTGATCATTTGTGGAACATTGACTAACTTCTGTTGTGGTACTACTGCCCGGCAAGCTTATGAACGTGGATTCAAAGTTGTTTTTGGCAGTGATGTAACATCAACAGATGATCCGAGTTTGCAGGAACCGGAATTGAAAGTCCTGCGCAAGGGTTTTGCCAGGGTTTTATCGCAGGCGCAGATTATTGAGGAATTATGCAGGGGCGCGTTGTAACGCGCCAATTCCAAACGTCCGGACAAATTGCAGGGGTGATTCATGAATCGCTCATACACATGTAAATATCATTTATTAATTCGATAAGTTCAGGATTATATATTCAAGTATTTAGAAAAATTCACGTTTTTCAACACGTTCCTTTCGAGAATCTGGGGAGTATTGCACCCTGGTTGAATGATCGGGGCATGCAACTTAACTATACCCGTTTTTTTACCGGTAATCGTTTGCCTGTGCTTGAAAAAAATGATGCGCTGATCATCATGGGCGGTCCGATGAGTGTCAATGACGAACAAAAATATCCCTGGCTTATTACTGAAAAACAATGTATTCGTGAGGCGATAAGTATGGGTATTCCTGTGCTGGGTATTTGTCTGGGTGCCCAGCTCATCGCCAGTGCTCTGGGCGCCCGTGTCTACAACAACCGGGTGAAGGAAATCGGCTGGTTTCCTGTTGAATCATTATCCATCCCAAATCATGTTTTTAGCTTCCCGGTAGAGTTCATGGCCTTTCATTGGCATGGTGAGACATTTGATCTGCCTGAGGGTGCGATCCGACTGGCCCGGAGTGCTGCTTGCGAACAGCAGGCTTTCCAGATAAAACAAAATGTTATCGGACTACAATTCCATGTAGAAATAACAGAGCAGGGTGTACTCAGTCTCATTGAAAACTGTGGCGACGAACTGCAGCAGGGACCTTACATCCAAACCGAACAGCAACTTCGGAATATTTCCAACTTGAAATATCGTACCATAAATAAATTAATGGATGATATTTTGACTTATATGTTTTATATTAGCTGCACAATTTAGTGTGGT
>CAYSHN010000237.1:0-5815 GCA_964430815.1 uncultured Calditrichota bacterium
AACAACGAGCTCTGAACCCAGGTAAGCAGTTCCAAACGATAGGGAGTTACTCCAGGAATCATCACCGCTTGCTAGCCACCACTTGGTGATGCTAACTCGGTTTAGACCATCATTGTCGTTCCCCTGTAATTCGAATCCGATAGATGCACCTACAGTCGGGGCAGATATACCCAGAGCTGTATGGGGGATCTTGAATTCCAAAGCCCAACCTGTTTCTGTATCCAAAATTCCCAATTCTGTACCTTCGCGCAAATCAGCCGTACACCAATCTACATCCCAATTTAATTCCGACACGTGGGAGTTAGGATCATCGATGAACAGATGTTGGAACCTAAGTTGTTGGTCATTCACATTGTCATAGGTTCCACTTTTACTGTTGTCGCCATCAAAATAAATTTCAAGATTATCTCTTTCATAGGTATTAGCATGCGTATCAACAAGAGTGTCATCGGATGTATTGGCGAAGCAGTACATATAGTTATCATCCCAAAGCAAGTACGCCTCGGTAAAGAAATCAGCAAAGTCTACCGGATACGTGTTGCCATTACCATAATGGTTTACAGTAATTCGATTCCCAAACTTATAAATGTCATCCATTACACCATCGATAACCGGTGCTGCTTGTTCTGCCGGAAGTTTCTTTATTTCTAAACTATTTGAAAGTACACGCTCCGTGAGTGTAGCAGTTCCAAACGATTTGGTGTTACTCCAGGAATCATCACCTGTATCCAGCCACCACTTGGAGATGCTTTCTCGGTTTAGAGTATCATTGTCATTCGACTGCCATTCCAGGCCGACCTCTTTATTTTCAAGCGCGCCTTCAATACCCAGAGCAACAAGTGGGATCTTAAATTCCAGCCACCAACCACCCATCGTGGTCACGTCATCGAGAATGGAAAACTCGGTACCTTCGCGCAAATCAGCCGTACACCAAGTTGGCCAATTTAATTCCGCCAGGTGTGACATAGGATCATCGACGAACGAATGCGTAAACCTAAGTTGTGAGTCATTCACACCGTCATAGGTTCCACTTTTACTGTTGTCGCCATCAATATAAAACTCAATTCCATCTTTTTCATAGGTATTAGCATGCGTATCAACAAGAGTGTCATCCTGAACGTACATAATCCCGTATAGGAAGTTATCATCATACATCAACTTGTGCATACCAAAAAGATCAACGTAACCAGAAGGAATTATTCTACCATTGTCATAGGATCTTTGAAAATTCCAGTCCAGAGTTTTCCAGACACTATCCAGTTCTCCATCAATCGTTGGGGCTATTGATGTTTTCGGAATCAAATAATGATTACCAATAACATTCGCATTACCCATTCCCACTATCAGACCAAGAAATAAAGCACATAACAATAATCTTCTGAATGTCATAATGTTCTTCTCCTTAAATTTAGATCTCTAGTTCTTTTGTTCCTAACTTCTGTTGTACTTTTTTCTTTCCCTTTATTCTTCACCTCCTCTCTCTAATTTCCCCTTGCCAAGCGTATTTTTATACAAAGAATTTATAATAGAAAATAACCTCCCCCTTCCACTTGACTTATGTTATTTAGATTACGTTGACTTTGCCTAATGATTTAGTGATTTGTTCCATTTCCAGATAGGAAGCATAAACCTCAAAACACATTTCACTTGAGGTTGATTTCCTGCTATCTGAATGCTTTACAAAAAATTACATGATTTTAAATTTATCAAATTCGATTTTAAGGAAGACCATGCACGCAGAAAACCCCACAGCCTAAAAATGCTCTGGCCTTGTTTTATATTTTTAAATGTATAATTACTTATGCATAAAATCAAGTTTTTTTTAATGTTAAAATCGCATTGTGTCGCATATCAATAATGCCCTAATTTAAGTAAAATTAGAGTATAAAATCAAATTCTTAATTCTTTTTGTATCCTCTAAATAGAGACTTTTTATATAGAAATATGAAAAATTCGATCATCAGAATCATAAGTATTTCCTTTTCTGCATATCGATAGTAATCACAAGACCTTATATTAGTATAAATTATATATATTGCATAATTTGAATAATTATAAATATCGGAATTCCACTGATTATAGAATCCTACTCGAAATTGGATAGCTGATACTCTCTGCTCCCTTAAATTCCTCTGCTTTTTAATGGTGCACTACGGATAAAGTATCGGTCAGCACCTCCCGGGAATTTTTACCGACCATGATTTCAAAGTCACCCGGTTGTACCGTTCGTTTCATTTCCAGGTCTAACGCTTCAAGTTTTTCAGGAGTGATGGTGAATTTTACTGTTCTGGTTTCCCCTGGATTTAAAGTAAGCCGGGTAAAATCTTTCAATTCCTTAACCGGCCGGGTCGGTAAACTTACCAGATCACGGATATACAGTTGTACAATTTCGTCACCTTTTATTTTACCTGTATTGCTGATCTCCACGGAGACTTCGGTTGTACCGGAGGGAGATATCTCAGCAGGTGCCAATTTTAGATTATTATAAACAAAAGTTGTATAACTCAGACCGTATCCAAAAGGATAAAGCGGAGTGGTATCAGCCAGTACATAGTTGCGATGCATGGTTGGTTTCTTATTATAGTAACAGGGAAATTGTCCAACTGAGCGCGGAAAGGTGACAGTCAGTTTCCCGGACGGATTTACTTTGCCAAACAGCACGTCTGCCACGGCGTGACCGGTTTCCTGTCCCAGATACCAGCATTCTATTATAGCCGGGGCACTTTGCTGCAGATAGTTTATGCTGATAGGACGTCCGTTGATCAACAGAATGACCATAGGTTTACCGGTGGCCAGGATTGCCTTTACCAGATCATTCTGACTGCCGACCAGATTCAGATCATCACGGTCACCCAGATGCATCTCGCTCCAGGCTTCACGGCAAATAAGTTCATTCTCACCCAATACCAGCACCACAGCATCACTGGTTTTGGCTAACTGCACAGCTTCGGCAATGAGTTTGCGGTCATCCTCAGGCTTGGCCAATATCGGATTTTCATTCACCCCCCAGTCACATTGCTTATTCAGAGTCAGTTTGCATCCTTCACTGTAGATTACATCGAATTTACGCGCGGCAAAATCCAGTATACCATCCAGAACACTCACTCCAACCATAGGTACGGCCGAGTAACCGCCCAGATGAATATCGGCAGCATTGGGTCCTAGGACAGCCAGTTTCTTTATTTTTGCCGGGTTCAGGGGGAGTGTGTTGTTCTCATTCTTTAATAACACCATGGCTTCATGAGCGGCTTTTAAAGCCAGGGCTTTATGTTCTTTACAATTAGCAACTTTATCATACCGGTCAATATCAATATAAGGGTGATCAAACAGACCACTGGTAAATTTTACCCGCAGAACATTAGCCGCCGCCCGGTTGATATCTTCAGCAGATACCTCCCCTTTTTTGACCTGTTCGATCAGGGAACCGAAACAGCGTCCCCAGCTGCCCAGGTCATAATCCAGTCCGGCCTTGATCGACAGCGCGCCGGATTCGGCAGGATTAGCCGCTGCGCGATGAATGGTATAGGTAAGATCCATACCGCCACCATCACTCATGACATATCCTTTAAAGCCCCATTCATCTCGTAATATATCCGTTAACAACTTATGATTGACATGGTTGGGAATCCCATCCCACTCATTATATGAAGCCATAACCGATAAAGCCCCGCCCCGCCGGATAGCGATTTCAAAAGGATAGAGGTGATTTTCACGGAAGATCCGTTCAGAAAAATTAACCGGAGCCAGGTTGCGGCCGCCTTCGGATTGGCCATGACCGGCAAAATGTTTAAGGGTTACCACTAAACGATTTTGATCCAGCATTTTGGCCCGGCCCTGTAAGCCGTATACCGCTGCCAGCCCTATGCGCGAGACCAGATAGGCATCCTCACCGTAACATTCCTCGGTGCGACCCCAGCGTGGATCCCGCGCTAAGTCAAGTACCGGCGAGAGAACTTGCCGGGTGCCCCTGGCCCGTCCTTCCAGCGCCGCTACAGTAAATACCTGTTCGACCAGAGTAGTATCCCAGGTACTGCCCAGGGCGATGGCCTGGGGGAAACTGGTGGCGCCTGGAACCATTAATCCATGCAACGATTCATTGAAAATGATAGCCGGGATACCCAATCGTGTTTTTTCAACCAGGTATTTTTGCATACCGTTTATACACCTGGCCCGTTTACGATTGTCCCCTTCACCCCTGAATCCCCAGGCAGAAAAAGAACCGATACCGCTATTAAGCAGGGCCGTATCCTGGCTGCTGATAAAATTTCCGGCAGCATCAAAAGCACTGGTATCCCTCAACCAGAAGGAAGCGATCTGCCCCACTTTCTCTTCCAGGGTCATGATCTTTAATAGATCGGCCAACCGTTCTTCTACCAGTAGAGCAGCATTTTTATATTTTGGTAATGGTGCGAGATTAACTGTAAACAGGATACTGATGAACAATAACATATATTTTTTCATATCCCGGTTCTCCTTTACTTTGTTGATATTATTTTTGAAACAATATTTTTCCTGCGGTCGAAGACCTATCGGCTTCAAATTTATAAAAATATATCCCGCTGGCTAGCCTGTCCGGGGTCCATTTTATCACATGATCACCAGCCTGCTGATATCCGGCGAATAATGTTCTGATTTCCTGTCCTGAAATATTATAAATCCTGATATTCACCTGGCAGGCTTCAGGTAAACAATAAGTTAAAATCATTGAAGAGTTAAAGGGATTGGGATAATTTTTGATATAAATAGCAAGATCTCGAGGCGAATCGGCGGGAAAGAAAGTCACCGGTGGATAAATAGGATTGCCGCTGCTGTCTACCGTAACTATTGCTTCAAAATTCGAGCCACTGATTGTTTTCAACTCTCCCAGAATATCATCATCCCAACGGTCATCCGGTGCACCGCTGATGAACCAATTCCCACCATTGTCAGCCACCATCATACCATATTTTTTTAAAGCCAGCAGGATAACCTGCACCGGCTCGGAGAATCCACTTATATCAAAATCAGTTTTCAGCCGAAATCTAAGTCCCATGGGTGGCAAATCCGGATCGCTTGATTCGCTGGCAAAATGACGGGCTGGATAGATATATTTTCTTTGTGTTAGTTCAACTGTGAACCGCAGGGCATGGTCGATCTGTTGCTGTATGTACACCTCTTCATAACGAACCAGACCCGGGAATATGGGCAAACCGGCGGCATCTGCTGAGGTCCACCCTTCCGGCCGGAGTTCATTACTGGTCAGATCGTATTTTGCTCCCGAAGCAGCTTCCCAACTGCCGGTTTGCGGAAAAGCCCGATACAACTCGTACAGCAGGGCGTTGTCCACATCTACTGCCAGGACATGGCGATCACCGTTTGATTCAGAACCCCCTTCAATCGCGGCATCCAGCGGGATGGGAAATGGTCCGGGATCGCTTTCGGATCCGTATGCCGTATAAACTACCGGCAGCAGGGCTTGACCATCGTGGACCAGCCCATACGGAATTCCATTCGGTGCCCCCTGCCAGACCGTACCAAAATCCGGATGAAGTGTAACATCTGCACCAATGCTCTTAACAAAGTTTGCTGAATTTGGATGTACGCTGTAGGTGCTGATATCCCAATTCCAGGGATTATCGGCAGGAAAGACTTGTAAATTGCCGATGTCAGGCGACTCCGAACCGGTCGCAACGGCAACAAACATAACTAAAAATATGAATAAATTAATTCGAATCACGTCAGGGTTATGATTGTTTCAGGGGAATTAATAATCCGGTAAGTAAATTTACTAGCACACCCCTTATTTTACCAATATCAATTTATGAGCCTGTTTGAA
>CAYSHN010000238.1:0-3577 GCA_964430815.1 uncultured Calditrichota bacterium
TTTGGCGGTTTTAAGCCTCAGGTAGCCCGGATTCTCCGTAAGCGACCATTTCGTCGAATCCGGATTATGATTCCAGCCCCACTGCAGCCCCAATGTTGCGCTATCGAACTCATCGGAGGTGGGTAATACCGTGATCGGATATTCTTTCCCCACGTTCGGCTTGTTATAGGTTATAACCCCTTTGCCATCGACGCCAACCATGGGCCAATCATCCTGCCAGGTTACGGGTTGTAATGAGGGAAAGCGTCCGAATGCACCGCCGTCCTGGAAGATAACCGTCCACCATTCACCTGTTTGAGTTTCTATGAGCGCGCCCTGGTGCAAACCAGTACCAAGATATGAATCGTCCCTTATAACGATCATTTCATCATAGGGCCCATAAATATTATCCGAACGCAGGGCCACCTGAAAGCCGTCCCTGCCTCCGTAAGTGCAATATAAATAGTAGTAACCATTAATTTTATACACATGGCTGCCTTCAAGACCATCCCGGATATCGCCTGTGAATACTAAAATATCACTGCCCTTGGCAGTAAAATTTGTATCCAATTCGGTAACATAAATAGTACCGTAGCCGTGTGCCACGTATATTTTGCCATCCTCGTCAAAAAACAAACCCGGATCGTAAAATCCTCTGGGCAATTTCCTTATTTTCCAGGGTCCTTCGGGTGCAGTCGCAGTGCAGAGGAAACCACCTTCATCGAGGGTTATGAATAATAAATAATATTTGCCATTATGATACTTTAAACTTGTTGCCCATTGCCCGTGGGAGTACCGGTTGCAATTGTCGAGATTGTAGCACGGACTAAAATCCATCCGCCGTACAGCGTTACAGCAATATTCCCAGTTTACCAGGTCGTACGATTTTAGTATGGTAACCCCCGGGAAAATGAACATGGTAGTCGAAACCATGTAATAGGTAGAATCCACACGGATTACATCGGGATCGGGAAAATCGGAATAAATTACCGGATTGGTATACGTTCCGTCCCCATTATCGCTTTGAGTTTTCTGCGCAGACAGGGGATACGAAAAGCAGAATATAAAATTAATATAAAAAAAAGTAATAATACACCCTTTCATATTGCTTATCAGCTTTATGTACATTCGCAACCTTCCCTTCTCGTTACTGCGGGTGGCGGGGTGAATCTATGGTGCAGCTGACCCTTAACGGCAGGTATGATTTTAAGTATACGCTACTTTATTTTAATAACATCATCTTCCTGGTAAGGACTTCGTTATCGGTGACCATCCTGTAAATATATACTCCCGTACTCAAATTAGTACCATCAAACCGAACACTGTGCTGACCCGCTGACATATAATCATCTACAAGTGTACTGATTTCGCGCCCGGATAAATCAAATACTTTGAGATTGACCTTGGATTTATTGGATAATTCAAAAACAATGTTCGTAGTCGGGTTGAATGGGTTCGGATAATTTTGCATTAAGCGGTATTCCTTTGGCAGGGTGGCTATCTCTTTCTCAACATCGGTGGGCCCTTCACTATATAGAAAAAGAACTTCGTCGGCTGTTAGGACCCGGTTGTAGATACTAACTTTGGGTATCTCACCGGTCCAGGGGGCATCACCCATATACCCGCCTTTGCCTATATAAGCAGAGTCCACGCTGATATTGGCAATAATATTATCGGGCTTCAGAGCAGTATTTGTGTCTACCGGCACACCGTCAATATACAAGGTTATATCGACCGAACTTAAGGTGCAGACCATATGATGCAGTTCCCCGTCGTCATATTCGATACCGATCGCAGCTGATTCGGCATTCCAGGGGGAGCTTGAATAATCTTTACAGGCAATGGCAGCGCGGCATACATCATCACCCCTGGCCGGACTGAACCAGAAGCAATCTACGCCCAAGCTATTATTGGTTGTTCCAAAATAAACCAGCATATGATAATTGGGGTTGAGACCGATAGTGGGAGAATACCAGGCTTCCATGGTAATCTCGTCGTATGTATTTATTGAAATTGTCTCGGCTGGCAATTCCAGGTAGGAACTGTCGGCTCCTGCCGTCCACAGTGATCCATCGACGATCTGGGCATTCCCCCTTAACGTACCATTGGCCCCACCGATGTAATCATTGGCGGTACCGTCATCGAACGTCCAGGAATGAGTCAGGTTTTCGATACCCGGATCAACCTGGGCATTTAATTGTACAATTAAGATGGAAATTACAATGAAAGATAATACATAAATTTGCTTTTTTAACATTTTATTTCTCCTCTATTTATTGATGTTAATTGTGGGATTTCTCAGGATAATATATAAACCAGGCAAAATTTGTGTTAGCCATTTTTTGTTAAAAAGTAACCAAATAGCGCAGGAATGAAATTTAATGCGGCTTATGAAGTTTACGGAATTCGCGTAGACCGATTCCCTTTTGTTTCTTGAAAAATCGAGAAATATGTTCGACATCCGTGAAATTAAAAAGGGCTGTTATTTGTGAAATGGGCAGGTCGGTTTCTATGAGCAGTTTAGATATCAATTCGACGCGTACTTGCTGAATTTCATTATGGATGGATCTGTGAATGGTCATTTTGAATCTTTTCTCCAGCGTTCGCCTGCTGATTCTCGTCGTACCAACTATATCTTTCACCAGAATTTTATTTTTGGCATTGTTCTTAATGTATTGAATTGCCAACGCAACTTCGCTGTCATCTACGGCCAGAATGTCGGAAGACTGTCTCTGTACAATATGGCTCGGCCTGACCATTATTTGTTTTCCCGCAATCTTTTTTTTGTTGATTAAGCGATCCAACAATTTCGCGGCCTCAAAACCGGCCGACTCGACATTTAAGGCGATGCTGCTAAGGGGCGGATCTTCTAATTCACAAATCATCGGATCATCATCTACACCTATGACAGCAACTTCTTCCGGAACCTTGAGATTGATTAATTTGCATACTTCCAACACATGCTGCCCGCGGTCGTCGTTGCAGGCGAATATTCCAACCGGTTTCGGTAATTTTTTAATCCAGCGGCACATCTGTTGCTGTTCACTTTCCCAATCCTGTTTTCGCGTTTTTTCCGCCGACGCATAATTGTGGGTTTTCAATCCAGCCTTAAGATTGAGTTTATTAAAATACAATTTGCGCTCTTTCGACCAATCATAGTTATCAAAACCGCAGAAGGCCAGGTTTTTGAATCCCTTTTCGATAAAATGTTCGCTGGCCATTCTGGCAATTACAGGAGAATCTGTTTTAATTATCGGTAAATCTTTGGGGTATGAGGAATTATGAATAACCAGGATGGTGGGAACTTTTAATCTCAGCAATTCTTTGGTTATTAAAGAATCACGCATGATGATTCCGTCCGGTTTCCAGCTGGTTAAATGAGGAATTGATGATTTCAGATCAATAGCTTCTTTGAAAAAAGTCCATGGACCGTAAAGTTTTGAGTACCGGGCAATTCCGATAATCAATTGCCGGCCAAAGGCTCGCGAAGATTCCAGCAGTAGTATAATTCGTTTCATAAATATTATTTTATGAGGAGTGTATTTGTTATTTGTTAAAAAATCAATAGTTAAAAACTTAAATCAGCAGCTGGACGAGA
>CAYSHN010000238.1:3677-5798 GCA_964430815.1 uncultured Calditrichota bacterium
TTGTTATTTGTTAAAAAATCAATAGTTAAAAACTTAAATCAGCAGCTGGACGAGATTTCCCCGCTATACCTGCCTGATGCCTACCTGGCGGTAGACAGGTCAGACAGGCCAGTGGACAACTTCCTGCATGGTCTGAACGAAGCCAAAGAATGAAATTACAAAAAAAATCAGAAAACTGCTGACTAAAATATTCTTACGTTTTATTTTTATCTCCCCTAGATAATTATTTAAACAACAATGGGGCTAGATCAAATAGATTATGTCTCCACACAGGCCAAGTATGTCCTCCCGGATATTCACTATAGGTATACTTGATTTTCATCTCATCAAATTTAGAAAGCATCAACTGACAATTCTTGTAAGCTATATCTTCCTGGCCTCCCATAGAAATCCAGAAAAGTTTTAAGTTATTGTTAATCCCATCGACATTTTTTTTCATAAAATCATATTGTGCATCAGCGATACTGCTCTGCATGGGTTGTATCCAGCCTGAACTAAATACCCCCAGATATGAAAATAGTCCAATGTTATTTATTCCCACATAAAGAGTTTGTATTCCACCCATCGATAAACCTGCCAGGGCTCGATTTTTTGCATCCGTCTCTGCCCGGTAGTTTTTTTCGACAAATGGGAGAACACATTGCTTTAATTCCGCTTCAAACGATTTTAAAAATTCTTCACCAAAACCTGGTAAAACCACATTACCGTCGAGCATAACAACGAGCATGGGTTGTGCTTTTTTTTCAGCAATGAGGTTGTCGAGAATTAAATCCGTCCTTCCCTGAGCAACCCAGCCTCTTTCGTCTTCACCGCCACCGTGTAATAAGTATAATACAGGATATTTTTTATTTGTATTAGTATCATAATCAGGAGGTGTATAAATAAAAAATCGACGCCATGTTCTAGATACAGTCGAATAATACCTTTTAATCCTGATATCTCCGTGCGGTACATCATTTACCGCATAGTAGCCATCTCCTTTAAAAGGTATTTCTATACCGCTGGCCATACGTCCCATGCCGTAAAATGTTTCGCTGGCAGGATCGGCCACGGCCACACCGTTAATCAACAATGAATAATAATGAAACCCCTCACTTAAAGAATCGGTAGTTACCTCCCATACTCCTTCATAATCTTTCACCAGATCATATTTTTTAACTAAATCGAGTTGGACTTTTTGCGCCTCGGGTGCTGTAATGCGAAATATGGCGCGACTATCCGGTAAAATTTGTGGATATCTTGCCCCCCTTACATTAGTTGAAGCCGGTATTCCCAGAATGCTGTATGTAGAGAACCTTGAAACATCAACGGGTTTAAAAATTAGTTGAGTAAACATGTACAAATCGTTTTTCCAGACTTGAAAGTTATGTGCACCCGGCTCGATATAAAAAATATGGGGAACATCGTTTGCCCGTAAATAATCGTGGGTGCGTTGACTGAACCTGATTAGATTATCATTATCACCGCACGAAATCCAAAGCATCTTGAGCTTCTTTTTTGCCTCGTCAGGATCAGGAACTAACAATTCAGGCATTTTAGTATTGGGTGCGGATGAGAAGCCACCGATCCAGGCAAATTCATCGAGATTGCCTAAGCCGAAGTTCAATGATTGTCCGCCACCCATCGATAAACCGGCAATGGCCCGATGATCTCGATCTCCATAGACCGGATAAGTTTTTTCTATAAAAGGGATCAAATCGGCAAGTAAGTCTTTCTCAAAAACTGAAAATGCCTGCACTTTGAGACTGTCAAAAATATTTCCAACCGCACGGTCGTCCTTCATAGCCCTGCCGTTAGGCATAACAACAATCATGGGCTCAATTTTGTTTTCAGCATAAAGATTATCCAAAATCACTTGTGGCTGGCCGTTGATAAGCCATTCCTTTTCATCGCCGCCAATTCCATGCAAGAGATATAACACAGGGTATTTCTTATCTTTTAAAAAACCTGGCGGGGTATAGATAACAGCCTTACGTGTGGTTCCGACTGTTTTTGACCTGTAATAAACTGTATCTATTTTCCCCTGTGGTATATCAGTACGTAAAGCGTCGAAACCCTGCGGGGCTTTTTTAACGGTATGCTGTGAATATGCGAGTACGCTAAGCAAAAATAAGGTAGAAA
>CAYSHN010000239.1:0-5788 GCA_964430815.1 uncultured Calditrichota bacterium
ATTAATTGCACCCGCCTGGTCCGATACAACACATTTGTCATTTATTATTCGATATGATATTTTCTCGGCAGTACTTAATTTTTCAAAGGGAGACTACTATAGAAATGTTTCCCCCCTGCCTTATCATCATATGTCTGTGCGAATTGGTACTGCGGTTTATTTAATCGGTGGTGTCCACAATACTCTTTCTGATAAAATTCAGAAATACGATCTGGAATTGGATACCCTTGAACTGGCAGGCAATATACAGGGAGTATGTGCCGGAGGACAGGCGGTGACCGACAGTACTCACATCTATATCATTGGTGGATATAATGAACAGGACCAGGCTTTGAACGGGGTAGAGTATTTTAATCCGAATACTAATACATCATACTTTGGACCTCCCCTGAATTATCCACGCAAAGAATGTATGGCCGTTGTCTACGAGAATTCTATCTATGTTTTTGGTGGCATGGATAAGTATAACGCGAATTCAACCTGGATTGAAAAACTTGATATCGGTGCAATGACCGCATCGAGCTGGTCTAAGGATCGTAGACTATCGCTGCAACAGTACCATTTATATGACAATTATCCCAATCCGTTCAACTCTACTACCGTGATTTCATTTGACTTAGATGATAAAACTTATTTAACTTTAAACATTTATTCCATCACCGGCCAGCATATTCAAACCCTGGCCCGGGGGGAATTTTCGCAGGGATCACACCACCTGACCTGGAATGGAACCGATAAAAATAATAATACCGTGGCCAGTAATGTCTATATCTATCAATTGCGTAGTGAACATTTTGTACAAGCGAAAAAAATGGTGTTACTCAGATAAAAGTATGCGTCTGCTCAGTATTTCCTTACTTCTAGTCGGTGCGTTAATAACCGTGACTGCAGCGCAATCCCAACAAAATGCCTTATCACTTTTGCAGCAGAAATATATGAATTTTGATTATGCTGCCGTGATCAACTCCGCTAATTTAATTCTACGGACTACTGATAACCTGACCCGCAATGACTCACTGGAAGTCTTTCGCTTGCAGGGATTATCTTATTATTCCCTGGCAGATATGCCGGCTGCTTTGCGTTGTTTTATTTCCTTGCTCCATATCGCCCCGGATTATCAATTACAACCCCGGGATAATCCACCCAAAGTTGTCGACTTCTTTGAAGAAATACGCCTTAGTCTGCCAAAACCTGTTGCAGTGACACCCGAAAAAGAATCGACTACTACATCAGATCTTACAGATGTGCAAGTGCCTTCAGGATCTCAATATGAATCCACCCGACTAAGTAAAGCGATCGGTTATTCCCTCATCCTGCCTGGTCTGGGACACTTACAATGCAGCGATAAAAGTAAAGGTTGGATACTATTAAGTTCTGGTTTGTTAACACTTGGTTCTACTATCTATTTTACTATTGATACAAATCGTAAAGAAGATGCTTATCTGGCTGCTACTATCAAAGATGAAATTGAGGCGAAATATAAGGATTACAATCAAGCTTATAAAATCAGAAACACCTCCTTAATTCTTTTCAGTACTATTTGGCTCTATACCCAGCTGGATTTACTTTATTGGTCAAAACCTTACACAAAGAATATATCACTGATACCCATCTATGATCATTCGGGTCTTACTTGCCTGACTCTGCAGATCTGTTTTTGATCTTCTGATTTATCCAAAACCACTACGAAAGATTTTCCAGTACCGCGAAAAATTTTCGTACTTTTTTCTGCAATAATTGATCTGAAAAATATAATAATCTAGCAGTTAAAAAAAATTTTAGGTGACTCAACCTCCGGATTCTTTAATCTGTGGCCGATATTCAGTCTAATGATTTATTTACCGGTAATAATTTTACGGATCCGGCTTTTTTGGCACTGAAATTGAACATATAAGAGCAGACAGGGGTAAATTTTAGCGTAGGGAGGAATTATGAGTACAAAGGTCTACCATCTTGCTTTTATTATGTATTTCTTGTTGGTGGGTAGCCTCACTGCTGCCGGATTGCAGGGGATAGTAAGCGATCAACTGGGTACGAGTATCACCGGAGCACAGGTATCAGCTTACGGTTACGATGCAACTGGTGATTCTATGTTTTATGATACGATGTCTGGTTTCGATGGCGAATTTAGTCTGAGTAATATGAAAGCGGGTACCTATTCTCTGAATTGCACTCATTCCGGGTATCTCCCTTACTACTCCGAGCCTTTCACTCTGGAGGAAAACACCGATCTATATATAAATGTAACGCTACTTAGACATAATGTCGATTGTATCAACTCAATTTCAGGGCATGTTTACAGTGTTCCTCCACTATTACCGGCTTTTATCCCGCTGGCCGATGCAGATGTTTTTTTAGTCAACAACATTTGGTCGTATCATACCCGCAGTAATCAGGATGGCCTGTACGAATTTAAAAATGTACAACCCGGTACTTACTATCTGTCGGCCGAGGCTTTTAGACATGTCCCGCAATCTAATATAGATACTATTGAAGTTGTGGATGGTAGTGATATTGCCGGTGAGGATATTTATCTGGTACCTGTGGACCCCTCAGAACTAGTTAAGTTATCGGGTCATGTCTGGGTGGAGAGCGTTATGGATCAGGATTTTCCTCAACCCGTTTATCCGGCTTATATCACCCTGATGCCCGGCAGAATATATATCCTGAACGAAGATTCATCAGGGATTGTAGCGCCGGATACTGTATACCCTTTAATCAGGGTGAAAAATAATCCCGATGGAAGTTATGAGATACCCGATATACCAAAGGGCTATTATAATGTCAGTTGTGAGGCCAGGGGATATGAAACTGAATATGTCTTTTTACTCGATCTCACTACCAAGGATGTCAAACTGGATTTTGTTTTAAAACCTCTGCCTGCAGATACATTAATCGCCCTCAGCGGTTGTGTCTGGGAGGATGAACAGTGGAGCCAGCAACCGGTCTATCCGGCCAGAATCGTCCTATCAACCTGCAATAAAGACGGAGATTCACTTTTTTACTGGACAGAAAATAATCCTGATGGCAGTTATAAAATCAATAACATTATTCCGGGCAAATATACAGCCAAATGCATGGCCCGGGGATATCATACCCAGGTGATTCATGAATTAGAATTGAAGGTACCTGTAGTATATCAGGATTTTTACCTGACTCCAATTATAACACCGCCAAATGGCTGGATTACCGGCAAGGTATATTTTGATAATATCGGTTCGCCAGTGACCTCGGCCTATATCAGTTTCTTTACTCTTGATGGCGGAGGTTTGCCGATTATTCTCAGTGACAGTAGTATCGCTCCCGGAAGACCTATTCCATTCGGTGTATATACGGATAGTACAGGTGCATATAACGTCCCGCTGCCGCCTGGTAAGTATTATGTCTCTTGCAGATACGATTATATGTGGGATTGTTTTACCGGGGATTGTATCGGTTATCCGGTCTACCAGGAGTTTTATGATGACGCCCATACCCTGGCAGATGCTACACCGGTAACAGTTCTGGCTGAACAAACGACTCCTGATATTAATTTTGGGATTCCCTTATCACCGCTTGAACCTATGGTTACAGTTACCGGACGTGTTACTGATGATCAGAATACCCCGTTGGAAAAAGCGTTGGTACGGATATGGGAACTCAATACTTGGGTTATACCGGCAGTTTCCAATTATGGCCTCCATACCGGTCATACTGATGAAAATGGTTATTATAAAATTGAATTTGAACTGGACCATTACAGAGTAGACAACACCTTTGGCCCAGTACCGGTGAATGGATTCATCGTTTCGGCCGAGAAATCCGGTTATCAGATTGAATTTTACAAAGAAAAGACTACACCCTACTTGGCGGACATACTGTTCGCTTTTGACGATACGGTTTTCAGTGATATAGATTTCACCTTAGAACCTCGAGTAGGTAGTAACTCCATCAGCGGGGTCATAACCAATGAATCCGGCCAGGTACTGAGCGATGTCTTTGTAATCGGTTCCCGGATTAATACCGGTGAGATAGTATTTACTTTTACCGATGCCTTCGGTCGGTATACCCTTGGTAACTTGAAAGAAGACTACTATTATCTGCTTTTTGCAGCTCCTCGTTATATTCCTGAATTTTACGACAATGTCTATGTCTGGCAAGAGGCCACGGTGGTCTTGGCCGCTGGTCTGGTTACCGGGATTGATGCCAGTTTGACTCCAATATGTCGGCATTTCAATTGGGGCATGTTGACCGGATTGATCAGGGATGAAAACGGTCAGCCTTTGAATGGAGCTATGGTGATAATAAAAAATCAAGCCGGTGAAGTATTGAACTATGGGCTTTCCGATGGTAACGGTAGTTACCAGATTCAGGGTCTTCCGGAAGGCAGTAATCAGATTTGTGTCAGTAAAATAAATTATGCCAACACGACCACCTGGTTTGACTTTGATGCCGGTGATTTTGATGTATTGTTAATGAATTTTACCTTACCGTTAAATCCAGCTGACATTCCGGGCAGGGATGATCCGTCCGCACAAATACCAACGCAGATCGAATTGATGGCCAATTATCCCAATCCGTTCAATCCCCAAACGCATATTCAATTCGGACTGCCGACTGCCCAACAGGTAAGTTTGAAAGTTTATGATATATTGGGTAAACAGGTTGTACAATTGTTGGATGCAAACATGACTGCCGGAATTCATACAGTGACATGGAATGGGACGGATCATACGGGTCGATCCGTTTCCAGTGGCATATATTTCTATGCCTTACAAGGCGATGGATTTAGGTTGGTGAAGAAAATGCTTTTAAATCGCTAGGGCATGGATTCTCGAGGGCAAGATCAGACGCTTGCCCTCGGTTTTTTTATTGTTTGATCAAGGGTATCAGGGCCTATGTCAATTAAAATGTAATATAGAAAACCTTCTAATCAATCCCTCCTAAATTAAGGTCAGCTACAGGGGCAATTTTTCAACTTGCCCCTGTTTTGTATTAAGTCCTATTCCGATATTTTGGTAAGGTCGATATTTGGGAACAGCTTATCTTATGTCTTGGTTTAATAATTATTGATTGATAAATTGATGCTATGGATGAACTTAGCATGGCCAGGGTAAGTTAAATGTTCAAGAAAATCCTGCTTAGTGTACTGATTTTTTTAGTAACCATTCTGCTGCTGGTCATAATTTTATATTGGCGTACCAATATTATCTCTGATCTGGTCAGGAACATTATTAATGATAAATTAAATACGGTTGCCACAGTCAATTATTCTTCGCTCGAAGGTAATATCTTCCAGATGGTTTCTCTCAATGATCTTTCAATCACCTTGAAAAATGGCACTACGATCTCCAGCAATTCATTAAAAATTCGTTATAGTTTATTTCCGGTTTTTTCCGGCAAGTACTTTTTTCAATCCATTGTTTTCGATTCATTGCATGTAAAGTTGACCACTTCGGGTGAGCAGGTCCAGACCGATACATCCCGGACAGTCAAATCGTATGATGACTTTATAACGGACTTTGCTTCTGCTACCGACCTCGATAGTCTCTTTTTGCTGATACCGGCTGTTAACATAGGGATGCTGAAAATATTACATGGAAGTTTGGACATGCCGCGACAACAGGTCGCCCTGGATAGTCTGGCTTTAGAGATTTCGGCTAATCTTAATCCAAATGTTTTTGAGTTTCGGATTATTCGATTTACTGGCAGATGGCTGGAACGGGATTTTCATTGGTATAATCTGGGTTGTGAATTCTCCGCCCATCATGACCGCATTACCATGAATAAACTGCAATTGGTCACACCT
>CAYSHN010000240.1:0-5764 GCA_964430815.1 uncultured Calditrichota bacterium
CTGGCCGGAGAAAAACAACCGATAATTGCGGTGGCGCAGAGAACGGATTATTGTTTTAAAACTGGATTCCTGCTGATTATTATTTTCAGTCACCACATTACCTGACAATGCGAACAGTCACCCTCCGGTTTTTGGCACGTCCGGTGATCGTAGTATTATCAGCTACCGGTTTGGTTGCTCCGAAACCGCTGGCGTTAAGCAGGGCAGAATTCACACCGAGTTTGGTCAGAGCAGCAACTACTGATTTTGCCCGGTTTTCGGACAGCAGTTGATTGGCTTTATCGCTGCCGACGTTATCGGTATGTCCTTCAATGTTCAGTTTTACGTCCGGATTTTCTTTTGAGAATGCGGCGATCTGTTTGAGTACCGGATCGCTTTCCGGCCGGAGTTGAGCTGAAGCAAAATCAAAGTAAAGACCATAAACGTCGACGAAACCTTTATCTTTCAATTCAGCGGCAAGATTTTTACCACGACTGCCATCATCGAAAACTCCCAGTTTACCCAGTTCCGTATATTCTTGGTTTCCATAGTTGCTGGTAATGACAATTTTTATCCAGCGGGCTTCCAATGGATCGAGCCGTACGAGTTGATTATTTTTATTTCGTTCTAGTTGAAAACTTGCTACAGTTTTGAAACCTGAAGAGGAACCGCTTATGGATGTTTCCACGCGCAGGTCTTTGGCCGAAATTCCCGGCCAACTCTCCTCATCGGGAATATAATTATTGAAGATTAATGTGGTCAGCCATTCTTTTTTAGGTAATTCGATCACCACCCAGTGAGGGAAAGGAGCTTCAGATTCAGTACACCAGGTCGGTAGATTCTCCTCTGAACCTTCAGTTGGATCGATGAGACTATTCACGTCCCACATTCCGCCATAATTGCTGCTGAACGAAACAATTTTTGTTCCCCGGGCGGAACTAGTCAGATTGGTTTCTTCCCCGGCCTGGAGAGGGGCGCTGATAAGTATTATAGATATAATAAATAAGAAGATTGAATATCTGTGGATTTTCATATTATTCCTCCGAGTTGTTTTATCAGTATTATAATAAAATTGTTATTCTTATTATACATATTCTCAAAATGAAATAAAAGTAGTTAGAATTAAATTGATCGCGTATGTAGTTAAAATGCGGATCCCTCCAGAGGGGATTTTTTCAATTTTAGTCGATATAGATCCCGGCTCAAGGCCGGGATGACAAAACAGTGATAATTACTCAGGTACTCAGGTACTAAGGGACTCATGTACTGTTTACTCAGTGCCCTAGTGCCTAAGTGTCTTTCTTTGTTCCTTTGTGCCTGATAGTCTATTCCAACCCATACACCGGTTGATTCTTGGGAAACTCCACCTGGTATTTAAGAGGGATAATTTTCTTCTCGCCGGGTTTTAATTTCAATTGCCATTCTAATTTCTGTTCGTTTCCCAGTTCCTCTTTTTCTTTCTGTGGCTCAATTAATTCCACCTTGATGTTCTCGTTCATCGGGATTGGCAACTGATCATACAGCCAGATGACTTCCTCGGTCTGGCGGTTATTGGTCACCCGGATCTCATATTCATAAGTGATTTTTTGCTTGCCGCCAAACATGCCTTTGGATTCAGTAAATTTATTGATCAGGATTTTCTCGGCGCGGATACTTTCATCGATGCCGAGAGCAAGTTCCAGGGTATCGGTAGGAACGATGGTATTCAGATAAGTGCGATTAACAAAATCGTTATCGACGAAGACATTTATTTGTCCTTCCAACAGGGGATATGCTTTATTGTTGATCACTTTGCCTTTTAAGTACACCTTCGGCAATATCTTGGGGATGGCGTTGTACTCGAACTCGATGGACAGATCGTCGATGGCGATAGTAACTTTATGCGGACTGTTGTCGCTGGGTATCGAATTTTTAGTGGGCAATTCAAAGACAGTAGATAATTCCTTGGCGTACACATTGGTATATCTTGGTTTTTCAGGACTAGCGATCCCCGCCTGTAATGAAATTACCGAAGCTAAGTCTCTAACTGGTTCATCCCTTACTGCAGCTACCACAATAGCCTGCTCAGCTTCTATCGTTGCTACATTAAGAGGTATGAACATATTGGCGATATTCTTTTCGACTACTTCTATCACAATATTTACCTGTTGATATCCAATATACGAGACCACGAGATTATAACGACCGCGGGGAACATTAATAATGGTAAATTTTCCATTCATATCTGTTGCTGAACCCATTTGTGTACCTTTTAAAAATGTATTTACACCGGGTAGGGGTTCTCCAGACGCACTATCTGTCACATATCCTGAAATGTTCCCCTTGCCCTGAGGAAGTCCATAATTCTGATCGTATGTAACCGGATAATCTGAAACACCCTTTATTTCTGCACTCCTATCCGCGAGCGGCAAAGGCAACAGTCGAGTATCCAGATACCAGCTGGTGAGTTCGGGTAAGGATTTTACCGTAAGCGGATCAGCGGTGGAGAAAGTCAATTTCACCTCATTCCAATCTTCGCCGGTTGACTGCTGCATCACCCCTGTGTAGGTAAGTTCAATCTGCTTTGATTTTGACAGAACACGGGCATCATAGGAAGGATACCAGCTGGCGCTGCTGACCAGGTAGGAAGGATTCAGTTTAATTTTACCCGCTTCACTGTTTTCGATCTTGACTATAATCTCTTTGTAGTCCCGGCTTTTACCCCCCTGAGCCTGGCTGATGGTCAATTGCAGGGCCCGGATTTCCTGCTCGATTTCCTGTTTCTTTAAATTTTGTTCGCGCAGACCGGTAAATATTTCATTCAGGTTTCTATCCACAAAATGTAACATCTCGCCCCAATTTTTAGGGGAAGCCGTGTTCAACAGCATACTTTCATTGGTTGCTTTTATCGACTCCGCTTTGAGGGCTTCAACAAATTTCTTTTTACTGTCCAGAACAGTAATTTTATCGTTGGTTATTTGCAGTTGCACCATCAGCTAATTTATCTGCTGCTGCAGGGTGCGGGTACGCTGTTCCTGAATCTGCGTGGTGAAACGGCGTTCTGCCTTTACATCCAGAATTTTGACCACTCCCGGTCCGCTAGCCTGCAAACGGACCGATTCATCCTGTAAATCGCTGGTTAAATTGGAGAAAATGATGGTGTGTTCTCCTTTGGTTAAAGTTTGTTCGGCTTCACGGGTGATCATGGCCCGGTCTTTGAATACCGTAGCGGCCACCACTTTGGATTCGACCTTTTGTCCTTCCTGAGCATAACTCAAACCAAGAAAGGTCATAATCAGTAATAAATAAAACTGTTTCATTATAAGTCCTTTCTTTTATAATAAAATATTTAATAATATTGATGATTTAGTCTTATAATACTGTGGAGATGTACTGATTAATATATAGAATATTATAAAGATTAGTAAATAAAAATCCAGACTTTTATCTTTTACTCACCTGATTGTTAGTCTGTTCAAATCTGGATCAAAGCCAGTTTATCTAGCGCATCCTGCGATCAAGATAATAACGCATTCCAACTCTGAAATTCCAGGATTTTCCATCTTTGTAACCGGCTGTATTATAAAAATCCGAGTAGTTATATAAAAGCAGGTTATCTGAAAAGTTGTACCGGTAAATTAGTCCTGCTGTTGAGTATATCGAAAGATAATTCTCAACAAAATAATCTAAGGTAATCTCGGCCATATATTTATCCAGTCTTGCCCAATTTTTATATGGTAAATTACTGGCAAAGTCACTCTGGCCAAATAATGATTCTATACTTAAATTGAATTCTAATAATATTCTATCTATTACACTCCAAAGATTTACAACCTCAAATCTGAGATCTCCTACATAATCGGTCATAGTATTTTTATTCAATGCTTTGCGGAAAGAGCCGTTTAACTGAACCCCGATTTGGTAATTCAGAGTCGGATTGTGATAATAGGTTTCATTCGTGCTAACCCCTAATAAAAATTGTTCTTGACCAGAAATACCTTGCCCCGGAATGTTTTTAAAGTATTCCACATTTAATCCCAGGTTCGAATCAAAACCCTGACGCCGGTCTCCGATGATTTCCTGAGTAACCTCGGTCAGGTACAGGAATTGCCAGGGGCTTAAATTTTTAAGTGTATTCTTAACGGAGTCAGGTAGCATGGCATAGAAATATTTTTGCGACCGATCATAGGTTGAGTAAAATCCATTGGCTTTCGTGAAAAGTTCAGACAGTGCCATGATATCTGCTTCATCGAGATGATTTTTACCGGTTAATAAAGTTAAGCGCTCATTAAAACGCAGGGCTGTGATAATGGGAGTTATATTTCTAAGTCTACCTAAACCGATACCCAAATTTAAGCGAGTATTATATCTGCGTGAAAACGAATTGTTTTTGAATACCATGGTCGCAGTACTGTTTGAACTGCCTTGTTGAACAGAGTATTTAGAATCATAATAATCAAAGTAGTTGTCGGATTTTAAGTGGGTATAAAGCGATTTATTTAAATAACTTTTGATAGAATTTCCCAAAGACAACCTGAGCTCTTTCCTCTTATCTGTTATTATTCTTGTAAGGGGGGTTTTATCTTTACGCTGTTCATATGAGTAGTCGTTACTAAGCTCAGCGTACTGGAAATATATTTTTTTCTCGCCCTCATAGTATCTGCTGTAAGATGGTAAAAGTAGATATGAATAATTTTCATTAACAGTTGACAAGTTGACATATTCATTGTAATGATAACCTGAACCTCTTAATTCAAACTCAATTAATGCTTTTGAGTATCCCCAATCTGGTAGTCGATAATTATATAATAGATGTTTGTTTTCAGCAGTAATCCCGCTTTTAAATTTGAAAAGGGTATCTGGCGAAGTAAAGTTCTGGTCCAGGAGAAATAACGGAAAGAAAAGAAACAGAATGATAACTGTTGATGTTTTCATGATTGCACCTCTTTGCTGATTTGAAATTATAGAAAATCACTTTATCTGACTCAGTTAAAGATAATACCCGCAAGAAATGATTCGTTCTTAAAATGATTAAAGACAATACCCGCTTAAAAACTATCTTAAAGATTTGTTATTAAATTTAAATTAGATATCTAATTGAATAGAGATAAGCTCAAGTCTGTTTATTACAAAATGCAAAAACCTTGCCAGATGAAAAATGGTGAAATATGGGTGATATTTGTTGATAAATTAATGAATGTAGGATTATTGATGTAAACGATGTTTACATATATGTGTACGAAGATGGCATCAATTTGTAGCTTAAGGTGACTTTTTATAACTGATTGATAAACCATTACCTTTATTATTAACGGTTGTTTCCCAACCTGGCAATTTTTTGATATAGTTATAAAATTCAGCTGTGCCGCTGAATCCAAATCCGCTCCATATTCTGCCAGAGACGTTGTGAGCCGTATAACATCCACCGACCTGCAATTTCGGACTTAGATCGATAAAATAATTTTTATACCACTCCTTATCCGCATCACAGAAGACAAAATCAAAGGGACCTTCCAATTTTTTGACCAGTTGGTGGGCATCGGCCAGCCGGGCATCGATGAATTCAGCAAGTCCGGCTGCTCTGAAGTTGGACACCGCCTCTCGGTGTCGTGCTTCGTCTATCTCAATGGTGATCAACCGGCCGCCGGTTTTGCTCAACGCCCAAGCAATCCAGATGGATGAGTGACCGGTTGAGGTTCCAATCTCCAGGGCACTTTTATAATTATTCTTAATGATCAGGTCATATAATAATTTACCATCCGTTTCCGGCACATTCATATCCTGCCAGGTACCGCGACGGCTGTCC
>CAYSHN010000241.1:0-5757 GCA_964430815.1 uncultured Calditrichota bacterium
ACCAATGTACACTCAATTTTAGTATTTTGTTACGTCATTGTAAATAATTATTTTGGGAATGTAACCTACCCCTTAGTTCCTTCCCTGAAATGATCAGGAAGGGGATTTAGGGTAGGGTTAGTTCAGGGCTGTTTAACCCTCCCCTTAGTCCCCTCTCTGATAGAATCAAGGAGGAGAAACAGGGGAGGGTTAGAAATAAATAGAAAAAATAGTTAAAATGTTCATTATAAATTTGTAAATTATACGACTTTTAAAAATAAACTAGGAACACATCTAAATATAACGAGGTGATCAAAGATGGCAAAAGCACTGTCATTCGCTGAAAAGACTATGAAAAAAAAGGGCGACCAAATCAAAGTATACAAAGTGGTTTTCCCTTATAAATCGGCCAAAAGCAATGCTTATAATTTTTCTGAAAGACTTATTAAAATTCCTGCCAATGTTAATGAACAAACCTTTCTGGAACAGGAAATGAAAAAAAGCCGGGAATATATCGAAAAAAAGAAAGGTTAATTAACCACCCCGGCAGGGTAAATAGCGATTGTAAAAATTAAATAAAGGGAGTATAAATTATGGCCAAGGCAAGTGCACGGGAAAATATAAAACTGCGCAGCACCGAGAGTCCTTATACGTATTCAACTACTAAGAATAAACGTAATCAAAGCGGCCGGTTACAATTGAAGAAATATGATCCAGTGATCCGCAAACATGTTATGTTCAAAGAAGAAAAGTAAATCATTTTTATCCGATCTAAATAGTTAAGTGCCGGAATGAACGTTCTGTATTCATTCTTTTTCACGTTAATTTTGTTTTATAGTGTTGCGGCACAAACAACTTATATCGCCACTATCCACCCACTGCAACAAATCGTCAGCGAATTGCTCGGTGACAATACGGTGGTTCACGATTTATTACCAGTGGGTGCTTCACCGCATACCTATGAACCAACACCCAGCGATGTTCACCGCATCGAGTCTGCCGCTATTTTATTTTTAGTCGGACCGAATCTGGATGACTGGGTAAAGAAATTCCCGGCACGCTCCACTATCGAAGTTATTGATTTGATTCCTGAGGATTCACTTATCTTTTTTGAACATTTTCCGGCAGTAAACCGTTCAACAGCACCTGCTGAAAAATTAAGTCCGCCCCATGCAGATCATCATGGCATCGATCCTCATTTTTGGACCGATCCTTTGCTGGTAAAAGTTTTAGTGGTCAATCTGGCCGATTCACTGACTAAATTATTTCCGGCTCAGCGCCAGGTGATCCAGGAAAATTGCCGTAGGTTTTCCTTACAACTAACCACTCTGGATCTAAAAATCGGAGAAAGTCTACGCTCTTTCCGCGGTAGAACAATCATTCAGGCTCACCCTTTTTTTAATTACTATCTGCGACGCTATGAATTAAACTCGGGCGGCGTTATTGAAATAAATCCTGGTGTTGATCCCACAGCCAGACAGATAAAAAATATGATTGACCGGATTAAGCGTGAAAACATTGTAGCGATTTTTACACAACCGCAACTCCCGAATCAGGCAGCCCGGTTAATTGCTGAGACCACCGGTATCCCGATTGTAGAATTGGATCCTCTGGGTGGTAAGCCGGGCCGCCAGACTTATGCAGAAATACTGCTGTATAATACACAAATTGTAATCGGAGCCCTGCAATGATCGATACAGCTCTTTCAGTTTCCGGTCTTTCGGTACGTTATGGTGATTTTCTGGCCCTGGATGGATTACAATTTGATATTCCGCTCAATTCCTTTGTAGCTATTTATGGTCCGAATGGCGCGGGAAAGTCGACTTTCTTTAAACTACTTTTAGGACTGGTTGCACCGGCGACAGGCACTTTCCAATTGTTCGGTAAAAATATTAAAAGTGTTCCTCCTGAGTGGCTGGCCTATGTTCCACAGGTTAAAACACTGGATCGCTCCTTTCCAGCCCTGGCTATTGAATTGGTGCTTTCCGGTTTGAAAATGAAGTGGACCTGGAATAGGAATAAACAGGAAGTCATGACCTGTCAACAGGCCTTGGAACAGGTCGGAGCCTTGCACCTGGCTGACAAGCCATTGTCAAATTTGTCAGGCGGTGAACTGCAACGTGTTTTTCTGGCCCGCAGTATGGTGCGTAAACCACACCTGATTATGCTGGATGAACCGGCAACCGGTATCGATACCATGGGTGAAGCCGACATGTACAAATTACTGGAGAAGTACCAGAATGAATCACGGTGTACTATACTGATGATTACCCATGACTGGCATGCAACTACACATCATGCCGATCTGGTGTTATTGTTGAATCGGCGACAAATAGATTTCGGTAATCCTAAAAAGGTTTTGTCTGAAGATAATTTACGTATGGCTTTTGGACATATTGGTCATAAACATCACGGACTTCTATCCTTGAATCAAGATGCCTGAGTTCATTTTTTTACCCTATATGCAGCGTGCCCTGCTGGGAGGATTGCTGGTTGGTTTTTTAGCCAGTTATTATGGTGTATTTGTCATCCAGCGGAAATTGAGTTTTCTGGGTAGCGGCCTGGCCCATGCTGCCTTCGGTGGTATTGCCCTGGGTATTTTATTGTCCATCGAGCCTCTCTGGGTTGCGGTACCGTTTACCATACTGGTCGCAGCCGGTATTGCCTGGGTGAGCGAAAAAACAGAACTGGGTGGTGATACGGCCGTAGGTATTTTTTTCTCTGTCTCCATGGCCCTGGGTATCATTTTTCTTTTTCTTAAACGTACTTATACCAGCGATGCCTTCAGTTATCTCTTCGGTTCGATCCTGGTCATCTCCTGGGTAGATATTCTTATCACATCGCTGGTGGTATTAATCACCCTTTTTACCGGTCCATTATGGAAACAATGGGCTTATGCTTCTTTCGATCGCAGCCTGGCCCAGTCCGATCGTATTCCGGTAAAGCGAGATGATTATCTGTTATCTATTCTGATCGCGGTAACGGTTGTTGTGGCAATTAAACTGGTCGGGATTGTACTGATTGCTGCATTTTTAGTTATACCTGCTGCGGCAGCCCGTCTGATCAGTCATTCCTTCAGATCCATGACCATCGTGGCCATACTGTTTGGTACAACTGGTGCACTCCTGGGTCTTATTATCTCTTATTATCTGGATTTGCCAAGCGGGGCAACGATCATTCTGCTGCAGGCTTTGGTTTTTGCCTGCTGTATGATATATAAATCAACAGGGACGCATAAAAAATAAGTGGTGGCTCGTTATATTCTGCATGTCGATATGGATGCTTTTTTTGCGGCTATTGAGCAAAGGGAACATCCTCAATTCAAAAATAAACCATTAATCGTTGGTGCTGATCCCAAACAGGGTAAAGGCCGGGGAGTGGTTTCCACCTGTTCCTATGAAGCCCGCAAATACGGTGTGCATTCCGCCATGCCGATCTCACAGGCATATAAATTATGTCCACATGGTATATATGTTCCACCTAACGGTCATCTGTATTCACAAGTCAGTGATGAAATTTTTGAATTGTTATATGAATTCAGCGATCGGGTTGAGCCGTTGTCGATTGATGAAGCATTTCTGGATATTACGGGGAGTTTCCATCTTTTCGGGAGTGTTGAAAACCTGGCCAGGGAACTTAAATTGCGGATCTTACATAGCCAGGATATAACAGCCTCAGTCGGCGTGGCCCCCAATAAATTTATTGCTAAAATTGCTTCGGATCTTAAAAAACCGGATGGATTAGTAATTGTTGAAGCCGATAAAATCAGGGAATTTTTGGATCCCTTGGCGGTTGCTTATATTTGGGGTGCCGGTAAAAAAACCATTGCCAGGCTAAATCATCTTGGTATATATACAATCGGCGATATGCGTCAATTTCCTGTCGATCTGCTCAAGCAATATTTTGGCAAATTAGGGGATCATTTCTATTCCCTGGCCCATGGTCAGGATGATCGCCCGGTAATTTCTGGTCATGAAGTAAAATCAGTTAGTAATGAAGTTACCTTTGCCGAAGATATCACTGATCTCGATGTACTGCAGCGAACCCTGTTTCAACTGGCCGAAAAGGTTGCCTACCGGTTGCGTCAAAAAGGTTTAAATGGCAGGACCATTCATCTTAAATTACGCTATCAGGGCTTTGATACCATTACCCGTGTACAAACTATCCCAACACTTACGGCGAATACGGAAAAGATTTTTTCAGTAGTAAAAGAATTATTTATTATAAATTATCAACAGGGCAGAAAAGTACGATTGATCGGTGTCGGTATTTCCGGATTTACCGATGAAATTGGCCGGCAACTGAACATATTTGAATGTGGCTTGAAGGAAAGTGATCGGTTGGATTTTTTAGAAGATCTGGTAAAAAAGAAATTTGGCCGTAAATCAATCAGTCGCGCAGAGGGCTTAACACATGATATCGCAAAGAATGAACATGGTGAGGAATAATTTTTTTTTAATATATGCAGCAGTAGCGGTTTTTTATCAATCTCAAACCGGATTTGCCACCACTCCTGATCAGTCACAATATTTCCAGCAACATGTGCAGTACAGCATCGATGTTCAACTCGACATTAATCTGAACCGTCTGAATGTCGATGAAACTTTACTTTATACCAACTATTCAGCGGACACCCTTCGTGAGATGTACTTCCATTTGTACATCAATAAATATCGCGCCGGATCTTTATTTCTACCCGACCTAAAAGCTGATCTGGGCGGGATTATTATCCACACTATACAGGAAAATGACTCCCTGCAAAAAAATTTTATAATCGATCAAACCCTGATGAAAATTCCGTTGCACTATACGCTTGCTCCGGGTGAATCAGTCCGCTGGCACTTTATATTTACGGTTATGATTCCACCAGCCAGTGACCGTTTTGGGTACCTTGGTAATCATTACGATATCGGCAACTGGTATATAACACCTGTGGTATATGATCGAGCTGGCTGGCATCTGCATCAGCACCTGGATAATGAATTTTATCAGGAATGGGGGGATTTTCTGGTTACTATAGGAGTTCCGGCCGGATATATTGTCGGTGCTACCGGTAATTTGCTCAATACGCCCGGACCGGACTCCAGCAGGGGAAACGGCACAAACCAGATACAAAATGCAGAGGCCAGCCAGCAGGTATCAACTGACCTGGTCCAGTGGTGTTATGAAGCAAAAAAAGTGCATGATTTCGCCTGGACTACAGATCCGGCCTATATATTAATGCAGTCGGAATGGAATGGGATTACGGTCAATGTTTTAGCTCTGGATTATAATCGTGAATCCTGGCGACATGTTACTGAATGGGCGGTACGTGGTCTGCAGTATTTTAATAATACCTTTGGGCACTATCCCTATCAGCAAATGACTATTGCCGATACTTATATCCGGGCCGGGGGCATTGAATACCCACAGATTGTGATGCTCAACGATTATATTAATCCTGAGTTTGAACCGGGTGAGTTCCACGCCTTACTGTTTCATGAGATGGCACACAACTGGTTCTATGGTTTGCTGGCCAATAATCAAACTGAGCAGGCGTGGATGGATGAAGGATTTTCCACCTTCGCTGAAATTAAGGCAATGGAAGCTTTATTTGGGGTAAAAGATAATTTAGCAAATGTCAGATCCGGCTGGATTCAGCAGAGAACCGCGTATAACAACGACGACCGTCTAAGCACAGCTTATCAGTACCTGCGCTATGTCAAATCCAGATTCGATCGGGATCCCATTGCTATACATTCTGATTATCTGGGGGATAATATCTTCATCTTGCAGTAT
>CAYSHN010000242.1:0-5752 GCA_964430815.1 uncultured Calditrichota bacterium
ACAATATCTACCCTGGAATTATCTGGTGACGCTTACACAGCCATATATTGCCGGACTGCATCGCCATCATAATACCTGGATCTATGTTAGTCGTGGTACAGGTTATTGGGGTCCGCCGTTACGTTTGGGCATACCTTCAGAAATAACTCTCTTTAAATTTATATCTTTCCCCCCAGCTAAAGTCTGAGGGTAAGCTAGATAAATCAAAAATGTTCTTCTCTCCATTGATCTATTCAACGATATTTTTATATATTCGACAATATTATTTTCGTAATTTGATTTGCAGTTAGTTAAAACTCATCTTGAAATGTTCCATGCGCAAGAACGTTTTAATATTCATATCACTGGTGGTGCTGGTAGGTGCAGGGTGGTTGTTATATCAGCAGCGATCCGCAGGGTTTACTTTTTTTAGAACAACTACTCCAGACTATGGTCGATCAACTATTTTGATCGAAAAGGCAGATCGTTTTATCCAGCAAAATAGGTTGGATTCAGCTGGCCATTATTTAGATCTGATCATTGCCGGGCGCAATGACTCAACAATCAGTTCCCGTTTACTTGATACGGCCCAGGCTTTGCGCTGGCAAATCAAACAAATCGGTCTGCTCGATACCGGAAATATTTATATTGGAGTTTTATTAAATATGTCGGACCAGGAATATGAAGATTTTTTAAATAAAAGATATAGCAAAAAATATTTGGGACATCCTGAATTAAATAATCTATTTTTAAATAAACTATACTCTAAAAATCAAAACTGGGATCAGGCATCCACCGCAGCGAGAATCCCGGCATCAGGTTCATCTCCTGGCAACGAAACGGATGCCATAGTCTTGCGTAAAGAATTTGCCGAGACGATAAAGAATTCTTTTTTAAATTTAGGGTTTGATATTACTGCCGAGATAACAGGAATAGATAATACAAAGTTGACCTTATCCGCACCGGAGTTCAATGATGAGTGGTTTAAAAAATTTGAGAGTGACTCGGCGATGTCGGAGTGGCATAATCTGGGATTCCAACAGATCGAAATCAGAGGTGATTCGGGCTATTTTAGAGTTAAAACCTGGTAGACCGTTTGTCAGCAACAAATACAACCACCGGGAGAGTAATATCAGTTTTCGCCATACCCCTGGTTAGAATTTATAGATATTAAAATCGTTGCGGTTGTACTAATATAAAGGCATGATACGGAAATGGAAAGCTATCAAGAAAAAAGAAAATTTAAACGTGCAATATTCACTGCAGATGATAAGGTTATTGGTCTGTTCACCCTGGCCCGTCGACCCGAAAAAATAATTACCGGAACAGTACTCAATCTGAGTATGGGTGGGATCTATTTTACCATTGATGCAACCAGAGCAATAATTCCTGTGACCCGGGATCAAATTGTGCTGATGCAAATTAAAGCGACGCAGACACTCGGTTTTCTGGTAAATATTGATGCGGAAATAAAGTGGGTACTCAATTCTGACATGTTAAAATTTGTCGGTGTGGGGTGTGAATTTATAAATATACCCGAGTTGAGTAAGAAACAATTGGGAAACTTCGTTGAAAATTGGCATGAAAAATAAATTGAATGATAGAATGATAATTTTTATATTTGCAAAACACTACATGATCGTTATCACGACAGATGGTTACTATCCAGTGGGATCATAGAATTAGGTTACTGATATGAAGTTAATCGGTAGGAAAAAGTTTTTGTGCAATCTTGCTATTTTTTTATAGTTGAATAATCAGGAGGCTTGAATGGATTGGCTTACAATTTTAATCATTGGCGGAATTGCCCTGGTGGTCTTCGGTCTTTTTATATTACTGATTCGTTTACAATACATACGGGTTGGACCGAATGAAATTCTAATTGTTTCCGGTGGAAGAAAGAACAGAATCACCTTACCGGATGGTTCCACTAAAGATATCGGATTCCGGTTTAAAATCGGTGGCGGCGCTTTTGTAAATCCGCTTACCAAGCGCGCGGAAAAAATGCTTATTGAAGTTATCCCGGTTCAATTCAAGAGTCCTGTGTGGAGAACCCAAAATGGTATTCCGATCATAGCTGAATATGCAGCCCAGGTAAGTATCAACATCTCTGATTACGCTCTTTATCTGGCGATTACCCATTTTCTCAGTAGTGGCCGGGAAGGGATCCAGGCTGTGGCCAGCACTATTTTAGAAGGAAGAGTGCGTGAGGTAATCGGTACCATGACCGTCGAACAAATTCTAAAGGAACGTAAAGAATTTACTGAAAAGGTCTTCCAGGGTGTACAAATGGATTTGAACAACCTGGGTCTGATTATGCAATCTTTTGCTCTGGAAGATGTAAATGATACGCAGGGGTATATCGAGGCTTTAAGCAAACCGCAGGTTGCGGCAGCCAAGTATGAAGCCGCTTTGGATCAATCGGAAAAAGATAAGGAAATTACAGTTCACCTCGCCCAGTCCAAGAAGGAAGGTGAAATTGCCCGTTTGCAGGCTGATGCAGAAATTGCGGCGAAGTCCTGGGAAAATGAAATCAAGAAAGCAGAATTACAGGTGAATGTAAATCAGAAACGTGCTTATGCCGACATGGCCTATGAACTGGCGCGTTATAAAATTCAGCAGGATCTGACCAAAGAACAGTATGCGGTAAAAAAAGTCGAAATGCAAGAAGCGACCAAACTGGAAGAAATGAATATCGATAAAAAACAGAAAGAACTGGAGGCCAATGTAATCAAGCCATCAGAAGCACGGAAAAAACAGGTTATGGCTGAAGCGGACGCCGAAAGTTACAGAATCCTGACCGAATCCAAGGGTAAAATGGAGGCTAAAAAGGCCGAAGATGCAGCCGAAGCCGAAAGAATAAGAATGATCGGACAGGCTGAAGCGGAAACCTTGAGCAGTCGTGCCAAGGCCTATGAAAAGTATAACCAGGCAGCACTTTATGAACGGACTCTGGATAAATTACCGGAATTGGCCAGGAATATAGCTGAACCGCTTTCCAAGGTGGATAAAATTGTGATGATTGAAACTGATGGTAAACTGGGAACCAATAAAATCACCGGACAGGTAGCGGAAATCCTAGCCCAGTTACCGGAAGTAGTTGAATCCCTGACCGGTGTTGATTTGAAAAAATTCCTGAAAAATAAACTGAATAAAGATGAAAAGTGATATTATTGCCTGAGCTATTAAGTAAAGCGATATCATTGAATTGTCATAACAGTCAAGAAAAAATTAATTCACGGAGCATATCTTGAGTTCGGATCGAATTAAGCATATCAGTACGTCTCCCACCCTCAAAATTGCGGCCAAAGCGATTATGATGAAACGGGAGAAAATTGACGTAGTAGACTTTAGTGTGGGTGAGCCGGATTTTCCTACGCCACAAAATGTCAAAGATGCTGCCAAGCGTGCCATTGATAACAACTTTACCAAATATACCCCCAATAACGGAATAATTGAGCTGCGTCAGGCTATAGTCAAGAAGTTTAAAGAGGATAACCAACTTGATTATGCTGTTGACCAGATCATCGTCTCCACTGGTGCCAAGCAATGTATCCTGAATATGATTCTCAGTCTGGTTAATGCTGGAGATGAGGTAATTATCCCGGCTCCTTATTGGGTTTCCTATCCTGAAATGGTAATTCTGGCGGAAGGGAAACCGGTCTTTGTCCAAACCAGTGAAGAAAATGGTTTTAAATTGACACCAGAGCAACTACAGCAAAATATTTCTGCCAGTACCCGTGCCCTCATTCTTTGCTCACCCTCAAATCCGACCGGTGCTGTTTATAGCCGTTCGGAGTTGGAAGCGCTGGCTGAAGTGATCATCAGTGAAGACATCTGGGTTATTGCAGATGAAGTTTATGAAAAACTGGTTTATGATGATTTCAAATTCATCAGCATTGCTGCCATCAGTTCAAAACTGAAAGAGAAAACCATCGTGGTTAACGGTGTCTCCAAGGCATACAGCATGACCGGGTGGCGGATAGGTTATGCAGCAGGGGATCGGGAAATTATTGAAGGAGCGAGCAAGATTCAGAGTCATAGTACCTCCAATGCTTCTTCGATATCACAGTATGCCAGTCTGGAAGCCTTGAATGGACCGCAATATGAGATTTCCAGAATGCGTACTGAATTTGAAAAAAGAAGAAATTATGTGTTGTATAAACTGGGTACCATGCCAGGAGTTTCTTGTGTTAAACCCGAAGGGGCATTTTATGTTTTCCCGAATATATCATCTTATTTTGGGAAAGAACATGCCGGTACATTGATCCGTAATTCATATGGATTGGCGTATTATTTGTTAAAAGAAGCAAAAGTAACGCTGGTACCCGGAGCCGCCTTCGGTTCGGATGATCATATCAGGATATCCTATGCAACTTCCATGTCCAACCTGGAAAAGGGCATGGAGCGAATAGCAACTGCTCTGGGCAAATTGAAAACACCACTTAAAGTGAAGGCAGTCCAGCTGGTTAATACTCAAACCAGAGTTCAGAAAAAAGTCACTATTGAATCCGCTCTGAATGCTGAAAAACGTGAAGCCCTGGTCGCTGAAGCGGAAGCACAGTTAAAATATGAGAATTATTATGAATGGAATGCTAATATCAACGGTTTGATAATTCAGTTACGTACCAATAACCGGCATCTGTATGATTTCTGGATGGAAAACTGGTACCCGTCGCAACTAGAGGCCGACCTGGAACCTCATGGTATCATCTATGCTGTTGATGGAGCAGTTGGCCGGGAATCCTACGGCTTTTACAGTGCCGAAACAAGTACCGGAATACTGTTTAACACCGATCTGTATAGCTCCCTGCGGTCACTGGCACTGGCGATGGTAACCGATATCGGTGAACGCTTGTTTGATTTGCATGCGATCCGAGGAATGACCGGTGACTATCAGGGTAGTGGTTTTGCCTTAATGGGTCCAAAAGGAACGAAAAAGAATGAATTGTTTTTTGAATTACTACGCTCCGACCAGGTGGCCTGGCATTCCACTGATCTGGCATTCGCACGCTATGGTGGAGGAATGGTGGCGGCTGATCTGCCGGAACGTAAATTGTATTTGATGACGTATGCAGCAATCTTGTATGAAAAATTGATCCCGTTATTTGAACGCAGTAAGTGTGAAAATGTTGTAATCAACAAAGAGGATTGCAAATATAACAACTGTCCCGATGCTGAAGAATGCCTGTTGGATAAAGGATTTCCTTACTGTTTTCATGCATCCAAGGATTCGTATGCACTGGTCGATCCTTACTGGCTGGGTGGAATGCAGAAACATGTCAAACGGATCGATCTGCGTGCAGTTTTTATATTGAGAAATGAACCGGTTGGAGAAATAATCAGGGCGCTCGACGCACAGGAAGCAGTTCAGATCCTCGAGAGCGGACTTTCCAGGGACAGTGGTAACCAACCGTTTTTTAATCCCCACCTGATCCTGAAAACACCGGAGCGACTCGCGGTTCAACGCAGATTGTTTGAACGCTTATTCCAATCAGCCAAATGTTTTTTGGTCAATACCGGTAAAGCACCGGTGGATGAAATAAGTCATCAAATTACACACGCTATACAGAAGGGCTAGAATTCATATTATGGCTACAGCAAATTACAATACTGAACATTATAAAAAGTTTTATCAGGAATTAATCCCGCTGTTAAAGGGTCCCAATATTAAATCCGTTGATGTGGACTGGCTGGAATCCCATTCCCGCGCTTTCGGCAATAAAACCAAGTATGGTTCCTACGTCTGGTCCTCCAAGGTTTCCAGCCGCCT
>CAYSHN010000243.1:0-5697 GCA_964430815.1 uncultured Calditrichota bacterium
CCGGTTAATGCCGAAATATTTCATGATAAGACCGAAATGTTCAGCAGTCTGAGTGAATGGTTTAGTCAAAAAAAGAATTATAAACCCCAATCAAAAAATGAATAAAAAAAATCTGATCATCGGTCCGGGACCATTAAACCTGGACCAAATTGAAAATTTCCTGCTTCACGGTCCACAATTAACATTGAGCGGACAGGCCAAACGACGCATCAACGCTTCGTCCAAACTGGTGCATGATCTGGCCTCTGGTTCAAAGCCAGTGTATGGAATTAACACCGGCTTTGGTAATTTCGCAGAAATAATAATTAAACCGGAAACCGTTAATGAGTTGCAGCGCCGATTGATCCTCAGTCATGCCGCTGGAATTGGTGAACCTATTCCCAGGCAAGTCGTACGCCTGATGCTTTTGCTCAAAATACAATCTTTAGCTATGGGATATTCCGGCTGCCGGTTGAAAGTTGTTCAGCAATTATTAGATATGCTCAATCATGATATTCTACCCGTGGTTCCGCAAAAGGGCTCGGTGGGCGCCAGCGGTGACCTTGCCCCCCTGGCTCATCTGGCCATGGTAATGATGAGTGAGGGCGAGGCATTTATACGGCACAATAATCAGAACGATCAGTGGTCCAGGATTCCAGCCAGAAAAGCATTGCAGAAATATAACATCCAACCCCTTACCTTTGAAGCCAAAGAAGGATTGGCAATTCTGAATGGCACACAAACTATGACAGCTTATGCCCTGCTGGCTCTGCTGGTGGTCAAAAATCTGATCAAGGCGGCGGATATTATAGGTGCCATGTCCCTGGAAGCACTGCTGGGCACATTAACTCCTTTTGATTCCCGTATTCAGGATATTCGTAATCATCCTGGCCAGAAAGTGGTAGCTGAAAATTTCAGGAGAATTCTTGAAAATAGCCCCATTGTGGAATCCCATAAATACAGCACCCATAAAGTTCAGGATGCCTATAGTTTACGGTGTATACCTCAGGTTCACGGTGCGGTACGTGATGCCCTGACCTTCATCGCTCAGGTCATTTTACGTGAGGTCAATGGTGTCAGCGATAATCCGGTGATTTTTGCCCGAGAAGGTCAGATTTTATCCGGTGGAAATTTTCATGGTGCACCGGTAGCCTATGCTGCAGATTTTCTATCCATTGTCTGTACTGATCTGGCCAGTATTTCTGAACGCCGGATCGAACATATGGTCGATCCCTCCGTCAGCCAATTACCCGCCTTTCTGGTGAAGGAAGGAGGACTCAATTCTGGTTTCATGATGGCCCATGTCACGGCGGCGGCCCTGGTAGCTGAATCCAAGGTTCTCGCTCATCCAGCCAGTATAGATTCGATTCCTACTTCCGCCAACAAGGAAGATCATGTCAGCATGGGATTGCATGCCGCCCGCAAAGCCTATGAAATTGTAAACAACCTGGAAAATGTACTGGCGATCGAGTTACTTTGCGCCTGTCAAGCCCTAGAATTCAAAAAACCGTTAAAACCGGCTGCCACAACCCGGCAGGTGCTAAAATTTGTTCGCCAGACGATACCCAGCTGGTCAGAAGACCGTTATATGCACCAGGATATAGTACTCAGCCGTGAAATGATTCATTCCGGGAACCTGGTGAAGACGGTGGAAAAGATATGTGGCGCTTTGCATTAAATAAATCCTGATAAAATAATTTATATACATCACTTAATTTCTTATATTTATCTGAATAATAATCACTGCAGATCCGGGAACTTAAAATAGATGATTCGCTAATTAAGAATTGCAGTTTCCGATTTATTAATTCGCATTGTAAAGAATGCGGTTATCAATAGTTGATAATAAATGAAGTATTTAAAAATTAAAATGCGAGATTTCTATGAAAAATAGAATCGTTGGCGAAGCCCTTACTTTTGATGATGTGTTATTATTGCCTGCCAAAACTGAAGTAATACCCACCGATGTTGATGTCCGGAGCCGGTTGACCAGAAATATTGAATTGAATATTCCGATCGTAAGCGCAGCGATGGATACTGTTACTGAGGCCGAGCTGGCCATCGCTTTAGCCCGAGAGGGGGGTATCGGGATAATACATAAGAATATGAGTGTCGAGCAACAGGTTCACCAGGTGGATCGGGTAAAACGTTCGGAAAGCGGCATGATACTTAAACCCGAAACTCTGGGTCCTCAGAATAAGTTGTATGAAGCACTGGAAAAAATGGATCATTACCGGATTTCCGGGATTCCGATTGTTGTTGGTGAAAAACTGGTTGGAATTCTGACCAATCGTGATATCCGCTTTACTACCGATTTGGATCAACCGATTGAAAATCTAATGACCAAGGAAAATTTGGTTACCACTCCCATTGGTACTTCCCTGGAAGTTGCCGAGCACCTGCTTCAGCAACACCGTATTGAGAAATTGCTGGTAGTTGATGATGCCGGACGATTGAAGGGATTAATAACCGTTAAAGATATCCAGAAAAAAAGAATGTTTCCCCATGCCTGTAAAGACAAGCATGGCCGGTTACGAGTCGGCGCTGCTATAGGAATAGGAGAAAATGGTCTAAAACGGGCTGCTGCTTTGATCGAGGCCGGCGTTGATGTAATAACCGTTGATACCGCCCATGGCCATTCCAAGAATGTCTTAAACACAGTTGCCGAAGTGAAAAAACAATTTCCGGACATCGATATTATCGCCGGCAATATCGCTACTGCTGAAGCAGCCAGGGATTTAATCATCCGTGGAGCCGATGCAGTGAAAGTCGGAATAGGGCCGGGTTCAATCTGTACCACCCGGGTGGTTACCGGTGTCGGTGTCCCACAGATCTATGCCATTTCCGAAGTCGCCTCCGAAGCTACCAAAAAAAATATCCCGGTCATTGCAGATGGAGGTATTAAATATTCCGGTGATATACCAAAAGCCATCGCAGCGGGTGCAGATAGTGTGATGATCGGCGGTTTATTTGCCGGTACCGATGAGAGTCCCGGCGAAGTGATTTTATTGGATGGCCGTAGTTATAAAACGGTACGAGGCATGGGTTCCATCGCCGCTATGCGCGGGGGCAGCAGCGATCGTTACTTCCAGGAAGGTTTATCGGTCGACAAACTGGTCCCGGAAGGTATCGAAGGACGCGTACCCTATCGTGGACCGCTGCGCACTACCGTTTTCCAATTGGTTGGTGGATTGCGTTCGGCAATGGGCTATACAGGTTGCGTTACAATCGCCGAGTTGAAGACAAAACCAAAATTCATAAAGATAACCAGTGCCGGCCTGAAAGAAAGCCATCCCCATGATGTGATTGTAACCAAAGAATCTCCAAATTACCAGACCCGCTGATTCCCTGCCTGGCGGCAGACAGGCCGACTATATATGGAAATGCTTGTATTCTGCCGATCGGGAATGAAGTCGGAGAATGTCATTCCCGCTAATCGGGTGCCAAACATTTGCGTAGTACAGGCAGGAATCTTCCCCGCAAAACATACACCATTCCTGAACATTGCACAGGCGGGGATTCCCTACCACATATGCTTATACTTGTATTTTGGTTACCTGCCTGGCGCCGTGCCTGCGGCAGACAGGTCGGGAATGACGGTTTAATTTGTCCTCCATTCAGTAAGTGCATGATTATTTCCTTGTCCTTTCCTCTTCCATATAATAACTTTCAACACCTATGAATATCGAGGAAAAATTATCCAATTTGCCGGACAAACCGGGAGTATACCTGTTTAAAGGTAAAGATGAAAAAGTGCTGTACATCGGCAAGGCGACAATACTCCGTAACCGTGTACGTTCATATTTCCAGAAATCCCGGCCTTTTGATCCCCGCTTACAGATACTGGTTTCGCGAGTAAAGGATCTGGAATGGATTGTTACCGACTCCGATGTGGAAGCCTTGATCCTGGAAGCTACTCTGATTAAAAAACATAAGCCACGGTACAATATTAATCTGAAGGATGATAAAAGTTACCCTTATATCCGTATCACCGCTGAAGATTTTCCGCAGGTATTCCCTACCCGCCGCATTATCCGTGACGGTTCTTTTTATTTCGGACCTTATACCAATGTGCGGGATATGCGTGAAGCACTGACTACCTTAAAACGCTTGTTTACGATTCGGACCTGCAAATACGATCTCAATGCTGAGGTGGTCGCCAAGAAGAAGGTACAACTCTGCCTGCAATATTATATCAAGAGATGTCTGGGGCCGTGCCAGGGTTTGCAGGAGAAAGATGACTATGCCCACATAATCGAAAAGGTCAAACAGTTCCTTAAGGGAAAAACCAACCAGATCCTTTCTGAACTCCAACAGGAAATGTCCGGCCTGGCTGATCAGCAGAAATATGAGGAAGCAGCCCACCTCCGCGATAAAATCGAAGTGCTTGAAAAATACCGGAATGCCCAGAAAATGGTATTAAGCGATCCCTGGGATCGTGATGTATTTGCCGTAACCCAGGAAGATGACGATGCCTGTGCAGTTATTTTCAGGATCCGTGAGGGTAAAATTATCGGCCGGGTACATTATTATCTGAACGGCGTGCTGCATAAGGAATATGCTGAAGTTCTGGAGCACTTTATCAATCAATATTATAGCAATGTACAGGAAATCCCGTTAGAAATATTTATACCACAAGATTTGCCAGATCCCCAGGTGATTGCTGCCTGGTTAAGTAAACGCAGTAATCAGGCCGTAAAGATAATTGTACCCAAATCAGGCGAAAAGAAAAAATTAGTTGAAATGTGCGAAAAGAATGCCAGCTATTTACTGGAAGAATTAAAACTTCAAAAATTAAAAGTCAAGAATTCCATACCGTATGTACTGCAAGCACTGCAGCGGGACCTAAGTCTACCTAAATCGCCGCGGCGGATTGAATGTTTTGATATATCTAATATCCAGGGTAGTGATCCTGTCGCTTCCATGGTCTGTTTTATTGATGGCAAGCCGCATAAAAGCGAATACCGCAAGTTCAAGATCAATATAAAGGAAACACCGGATGATTTTGCCATGATGCGTGAAGTGGTCAAACGCCGCTACACCCGGGTCTTAAGAGAGCAAAAAGAATTACCAGACCTGATCATGGTTGATGGTGGTAAAGGACAGTTATCCAGCGCCCTATCGGTGTTGAATGAACTAAATATAAAGGATAAACCCATCATTGGTCTGGCCAAGAAACTGGAAGAAATATTCAGGCCTGGATTCAGTGCCGCCCAGATGCTGCCTAAAACTTCGGCCAGTCTCAAATTACTGCAGAAGATCCGTGATGAAGCACACCGTTTTGCCATCACTTTTCATCGGCAGCGACGCGCCAAACGCACCTTAACTTCAGAGCTGGACCGTATTCCGGGGATCGGTCCAAAACGCCGCAATAAGTTATTAAAAATCTTCGGCTCAGTAGAAAGTTTGAAAGAAGTCTCGGCAGAAGAGATCAGGAGACAAGGAAAAGTATCCACACTTTTGGCTGAGAAAATCTACAAATTTTTACATACTCAACATTAGAATACAAAATTCTTTGGCAGAGATGATGCATTGACTGATTTGTCTGGTTTTATCAATTCACATCCTGATGTACAATCGGCTGATTTTGATCAAGATCTCTATGATCGTATTATAATAATTTTTAAGAATATAAAAATTAATACGCAGACTTCCACAATATCAATTGTACCATAATGAATCAATCGGTATCATAACACCCTGACAATACCGCTCTCA
>CAYSHN010000244.1:0-5688 GCA_964430815.1 uncultured Calditrichota bacterium
AGTATATTGGACCGTGCCTTCGTACAACCGGAAATTCTGAACCTGTCCCAGTTTTTTCAGGGGCAAGCGATAATCGGCCCAGCTGAACGATCCCCTGAAAACATAGGTCCGGAATTCCTCGATACTTAATGTTCCTTCTGCGGAGATAGCAGCCTGGATCTGTATTGCAGCCAATTCAAATTCTTTCGCCACAAGCGAGGAAAACAATAACAGCATCAGGCTTATAAATATAAGAAGTTTCTTAGCGACCATATTCATATTCCTATACTTTAGATATTCATATGATTTTGATTTAATCCCCCAGACTTATTCCCAATCGCCGGGCACTTTCTACCCAGGGATGATCGACAGGTACATATTTAATCTTACCGGCCACCTCTTCCAGAGGAACCGGAGCCGTACCATCACCTTTCGCCGCAACCATCACACCAAAAGTTTTTTGGGCAAGAATATCGGCGCAGGCAGTGCCCAGGCGGGTGGATAACAAACGGTCTGCCGCCGAGGGCGCTCCACCACGTTGCAAATGACCAAGGATAGTAATCCGCGATTCCAAACCGGTAAGTTTTTCCAAATCCTGCGCCAAACTCATGGTTTTATTCATGGCCAGTAATTCATCGGGCTGATCTTCCCGTTTTTTGTCTTTTTTCTTTTTATCATCCCCTTTTTTGGTATCCTTTTTGTCATCCTCTTCGGATTTTTGTTCCAGATGTTCTTCATATGATATGGCACCCTCGGCCAGGGCAACAATACTAAATCTTTTACCCCCCTGGCTACGTTTGAGAATTGCTTCAGCGATCTTGTTGGTGTCATATGGTATCTCAGGAATCAAAATGACATCCGCACCTCCGGAGAGACCGGAGCCCAGGGCCAACCAGCCGACCTGATGTCCCATAATCTCCACCACCACAATACGGTGATGACTGTGCGCTGTGCTATGTAAACGGTCAATCGCTTCGGTAGCAATGCCCAGGGCGGTGTCATAACCAACAGTTATGTCAGTCATGGCAACATCGTTGTCAATGGTTTTAGGCAGGGTGACGACATTTAATCCTTTCTGTTTAAGACGCAGGGCATTCTTTTGTGTACCCCCACCGCCAAGACACACCAGAGCGTCCAGGTGATGGCGTTGATAGTTTTCCAAAATTACATCGGTCATATCCAACACTTTGCCCCCCACCATCATCCGGTGCGGTTTGTCGCGGCTGGTTCCCAGAATGGTACCCCCTTGCGTTAATATTCCGGAAAGCAGGGCATTATCAAGTTGTATGCTGCGGTTTTCCATCAGGCCGCGAAAACCATCACGAAACCCTAGCACCTGCATACCATGATATTCAATAGCTGCTTTTCCGATTCCCCGTAAAGCCGAATTAAGTCCGGGTGAATCTCCACCTGCCGTTAAAACACCGATTAATTTGGGCATGGAATCAATCTCCTTCAGATCAACAACTTGTTCTCTCTGTGCACGACTGCTACAAACACTATAACCGGAACACTGGTAATTGCAATATCTATCGAATTCCTTTACATAAACCACTTGTTGTTTTTGTGAACAACATCTCCAAATCTATGCATGAAATTCATCTCGTCTTCGGTCAAAGGTCCTTTCCTGATTTCGGAAATATTGTGTTGAAATTGTTTAAGATTCGTGGGTGCTGTAAGGCAAACGTGGACATGAGGATTACTCAGTACAAAGCGGTAACTCATACCAGCATTGGGTAATCCTTCATGCTTAGGCCAGGTTTTGGGCCTACGCATAAGATATCCCCAGCGTGTGGCAGTATAACTAATCAGACCGGGATTATGCGTGTTCAGATGTGGGAAAATATCCTGTTCAGCACCCCGGTGGGCGGCATTATAACGAATCATCAATGCATCTAGTATTCCCTCCTCAGCAAATCGGCCGGCTAGTTTGCGGTCATGGGTAGAAATTCCAATCGCCCGCACCTTACCCTCTTCGCGTAAGCGGATCAATTCTTCCCGGGCTTTAGGTGGAAAATACTTCTCATTGGTAATGCCTAAAAAAAGAAAGACATCGATATAATCGGTCTGAAATTGTTTTAAGCGTCTCTCCAGTGCCCGTTTCAGGTTTTGGTAAAACAACAGATAAGTTCCTGCTCCACTGACCAGGATGTATTTTTCACGTTCACTTTTGAATTTTTCCCGCAGAACCCGGATCAATTGCCGGTCAATTCCAAAACAGAAAAACAAATTAATCCCTTCATCCAGTGCTTTATAGACCGTTTCGGTACCGGGGCGATAGGTAGCAGAAAGCCCCAGTCTGAATACTTTGAAGCCGGTTTTCCCCAAAACAGTATACAAAAAGTTATTATCCATATGTGTAATTCCTTTGACTGTAATCGTTCAGAGGGAATTTATAAAATTATTTAGAAATAGTATATATAAGAATGTGAACACCTAATTTGTCATCTCGGGTCAATCTTGCCCCGTTGAAAAACGGAGCCCGGTATGACGCAGAGATTCTATTTATGAGATTTGTTATTAAAATATCTTATCCACAAATAATATACCGGAATCCCACAGGCCACAGTCAGCAGCGCCGCCAGCGATTCCACCGGTCGGTTAATAAAGGCGACGATCATTAAGCCCATACTACCGCACAGATAGATTAACGGTGTAACAGGATATCCCCAGGTCCGCACCATATTGACAGAATTGAGTTGCCGCTTGCGGGCAATAAAAATCCCGAACACAGCCAACCAGGGAAAAATGCTCAAGGCAAAACCAAGATAGATTAACAGTTGTTCAAAAGTACCAACCAGTAGTAAAGCAATGGCCATTGCCCCCTGTATCACAATAGATCTCCCTGGTACCTCATAGCGAGGATGAATTTTGGCAGCAAAAGAAAAGAACAAACGGTCACGGGACATGGCAAAATAAACCCGCGGACCTAAAATAATGAAGGCGCTTAAAGAAGAGAGTAAAGCTATACCAATTAATATGCCTAGTATTCTACCGATCCACTCTCCCAGCACTGCTTGCATTGCTGTTTCAAAAACAGTAATCTGACCACTCAATTCAGAATAGGGTACTGCCATAAAAATAAAAAGATTGAGAATAAGATAAATCAGTATGACCAGGACAGTACCCAATATTAAGGATAGCGGTAGATAGCGATGTGGATTTTTGATTTCACCGGCAATATAAGCACTGGCATTCCAGCCACTATAAGCAAACATTACCAGCATCATGACCGTACCGAAGGCCATACCTTTAAATCCCTGCTGGGAAACAATAAACAGATTGGACCAGCTATCACCTGTCAGGAGTCCCAATAAGACCAATCCAGCTATAACTATAATTTTAAAACCAGTCAGAATATTTTGCACTACCGAACCATAACGGACCCCCATATAATGCACAGCAGTAAAAATAATAATAATCACCGACGCAGACAGTTTGATATACAAGTCAGTATGGGCAGGATTAAAACCGGGAATATTTTCCTGCAGTCCCTGGAAAATATAATTAACTGCACCCAGCGCTGAAGCAGCAATTGGCGCAGAAAAACCTACGAAAAAACTGGTCCAACCAGTCAAAAAGCCTAAAAGAGGGTGATATAATGTCTTCAAATAAATATATTCACCACCTTCTTCGGGCATACGTGTAGCTAGTTCAGCATAACACAACGCACCGCACATGGCTAATATGCCACCCAGCAACCAGCACATCAATACCCATAGTGGGCTGGGCAGATAACCAGCCATAATTCCGGAAGTCGTGAAAATACCTGCACCAATCATATTGGCTACAACTATACTGGTAGCGGTGATCAGACCGATTTTACGTTGAATAAGTATCGGCTTTTCAGACTGCAGGTGACTATGGGTCATTTACGTCTATAACTCCGGTTTCTGCACAATTGATCCAGATAAGACCTAATTTAAACTTTGATTCGATAAATATAAATATTATCCTGTGGTAAAAATTCCAGCAGCTGAACCAATTCAAATTTTGATTCCTGCATGATGGTAAGAATTTTATTTTTACCGTAAAAATGTTTCTGATCTTCCTTTAATTTACCTGAGTCCGGATCAATGATCACCAGCAGAGCGCCGGGTTTTAAAGCGGGAATGATATTATTAATAAGATTTACCGGTTTGCTTAGATCATGAAACACCCGCATCATAACCACCAAATCTAATTGAGCCGGTGGAAACAGGGGATCTTCTACTTTTCCCAGAATAGTTGTGATATTATCAATATTCTCTTTCCGGCAGTCTTCATTAATATGGTCCAAGACTCTTTGCACAATATCATTAGCATAGATATGTCCGGAGGATCCCACCCGTTGAGCCAATTTAAAAGTAAAATAACCTTCACCTGCACCAACTTCCCCGATCACCATACCCTGCCTAATGCCCAGTGTATCTATTATTTTATCAGGTTGCTGCCATTTATCACGTTCTCCTCCAAATCCGGATATAAATAAGACGGCCAGGAATATAACTATCAGATAATTACTAATAACATTTCGACTAGGCATAACTTATTCTCCCTGTTTTAAGCTAAATAATTCCCGATAGATTAGATAAAATATATTCAGTGATGCCTGATTGTACGTAGCAGATTTAATTTTGTAACATTATTTTTAGCCGATTACATCGTCCTGTCACTGGACGAAAATTTAAAATTATAAACGGCGGACAATATAAGCATTTATGGTGAATGATATAATTTTATTGCGTGAGCAATTTTCTTAATATAAATTATCTAGTCATATAAAACATCAATGCGCGTTTTTAGGTAGTAGTCTAAATCAAAAAGGAAGCATATTGAAAGAATTACCAGTACCCGGAAAGACTCTTCCAGAGATATTTTTAAAACAAGTAGCGATATATGGCTCGAGCAGGGCTGCCCTGCGCTATAAAATGGACAACCAGTGGAGAGAACATCTTTGGAGTGATTATTATAATTATGTGCAAAAAATTGCCTGGGCACTAGTAAAACTCGGGATCAAGCCGGCAGATAAAGTATCCATATTATCCACCAATTGCCCGGAATGGTTGTTTATCTATCTGGCAGTCCAAAGCCTGGGTTGTTATCTGGTACCTATTTATCCCACTAATACCCCTGAGCAGGTTCGCTATATCGTTGAACATAGTGAAGCTAAAGTACTTTTTATCGAAAATCAGGAACAACTGCTTAAAACGGAATATTGGCGGAATACATCAAATGTATTATCTAAAACCATCATACTATTTGGTGACGCACCGGCCGATGTGATGAAATTCAACGGAATCCTGCTGCTGGGTAACGATGCAGATTCCCATTTTTTAGAAACCCAGGTTGAAAAATTATCCCCCAACTCTCCTGCCGGGATAATATACACATCCGGAACAACCGGACCACCGAAAGGTGCGATCTTGACCCAAAAGAATCTGATTTTTGAAACTCAGAGTTTATATAACCGTTTTTACGGAGTTTATGAAGAAGAAACTATTTCCTTTTTACCCCTATCACATATTGCCGAACAACTTCTAACGATTTGTGTTGGAACAATTGTGGCCAATACGATTTCTTTCGCTCAGCGTTTAGAAACAGTAAGGGATGATTTATTGCATGTTCGGCCTACGCTATTTTTCTCTGTACCAAGGCTGTTTGAAAAGGTTTATTCCACCATTCTGGAGACGATAGCAGCATCATCATTTTTAAAAAGACATTTGTTCA
>CAYSHN010000245.1:0-5664 GCA_964430815.1 uncultured Calditrichota bacterium
CTCTTTATGGTAAATATGTGGAAAAACTTTATGTGGCCAATGATTGGGGTGCACGTCTGCCCGATTATCACATACTTAATCTGGTTTTACGCGGCACCTATGCCAGTTGGTCCCTGGATGTGCAATTGTTAAATATTTTGGATCGCCAGTACCTGGTTTTCACAGATTATTCAGCGCCCGGATTTCATTTTATGGCCGGAATAGCCTATAGTCTGTTTTAGAAAAGGATTTGGTTTCGGTGGATCGATCCGAATTAAGACAAATACCATTAACTGCTTTATTTGCGGCCCTGGGGGTAGTGTTACCCCCCGTTTTTCATATCTTTGGTCTGGGGTCAACCTTTTTACCCATGTTCCTGCCAGTAATGTTGGGCAGTATGTTACTTAGCTGGAAATTTGCCCTGGTACTGGCTATCTTTGCTCCCTTGACCTCCTGGTTATTAACCAGTATGCCCCCACTGGTTCCGCCAATTTTACCGCTGATGACCGCCGAATTGGTCCTGGTGGCTTTGATCATTTCGATATTACACGCGCATCTGCAATGGTCTGTCTGGTTTACCCTGATTATAGCTATTATCATGGATCGTCTGCTTTTATTTATTATGGTTACATTTGTAGCCAGCTGGATGAATCTGGATCCCGCTATTTTTTCCATCGCAATGGTTGTGTCGGGTCTGCCCGGAATTATTCTGCAACTGCTGGTGATACCCCTGGCGCTGAAATTAATCCAGCAAAAGTTTCCAACCCTGGTGAAAGGATGAAACACCGTGCATGATCAGCGTAAGGATTTTTTCGATTACCATGCTCAGGTTTGGGATACGATTGGGGTCTCGGAAAAACAGGAACGTATACAGCAGATTTTTATTAAATTTCTCCCTTCGATCACTGCCCCGGTTTTGGACCTGGGTTGTGGTACAGGAGTATTAATCCCGGTACTATTTAACTTCCTGCCTGATCATTCGAAAATCATTGAACTTGATATTGCTTTCCGTATGCTGGTACAGGCCAAAGCGAAAAACAAAGATAATAGACTGATCGATCATATCAATGGAGACGTGCATTTTCTGCCATTTTCTGACCAAAGTATTTCTACTGCAATCTGTTTCGAATCGTTGCCCCATTTTCGGGATTTGCACTCTGCCCTGGACGAATTACATCGTGTTTTACAACCTAGGGGAAACCTGATTATCCTGCATCTGATGGGACGGGAAAAATTAAATAAATTTCATGATCAGGTCGGAGGTGCAATTCACCAGGATTATTTGCCCTCTCTACCTGAGCTAATTGAAATGTTGGCCCGCCGCCGGTTTGAGTTAATCCAGGTCGCCGAAGGAGATGATCTGTATCTGGCCGCAGTGCAAAAAAGATAAGCAGATCAGGACCTTCCTTGACAATAAGTAGCCCACTACCTATATTGATTTTAACATAAGTTCAGGAGAAGGCATGACCGGCAAAAAAAAGATCCTGATGATCGATGATGATGTAAATCTGGTCAATGTGGTAATGTTGGTGTTGCAGGTAAAAGGTTACGATTTTGAATCTGCTTATTCGGCCGCTGAAGGTCTGGAAAAAATTAAACAGGCCAATCCCGATCTGATTATTCTGGATGTAATTATGGAAGATTTTGTGGCAGGTTTTAGAGTTGTATCAGAATTACGCACCGCAGAACCAGGCTCAGTATACAGCGCTTATTCAAAAGTCCCTATTCTGATGTTAACCAGTGTTACAGCAAAAACCAGTATTAATTTCAGTGATAAAGTTGGCACGGCTTTGTTACCGGTTGACGCTTTTATCGAGAAACCGGTGAAACCTGGAAATTTATTACAGAAGATAGAAGAATTACTGGAACCTAAAAAGATAGATACGGAAACTACCGATTAACTTCTGGTTTTCTCCTCACTATGGTGAACCATTCTTTTCTTCAAAGTGAAAATGAATTTAGCCCATTGGCCGGGTAGTGATTCGGCCCAGATATCTCCACCATGTTGATTGATTATATTTTTGGTCACGAATAAACCCAGACCAGTTCCAGATTTAGTATCATAATTCCGGGCATTAAACCGGGTGAATTTTGTAAACAATCCCTTTGCTTCCTCGCTGCTGAATCCACGTCCTTCATTGCGGATAGAAAGGCGGATAAAATTGTTATCCCTTTCTTTCTCCTGCGTGATCAGAATGTGACTGCCCTTAGTTCCATATTTGACCGCATTTGAGATCAGATTCTGGAACACAGAGGTCAGCAGGTCCGGATCGCAGGTAACTTCCAGATTGGGTGCGATATCACAATACACTTTCATCCCGTTATCGGCGATCATTTCGGACAGGCGTTGTACCGCAGGATCAATAATCGTACTGCGCAGAAACACTTTCCATAATTTCAGTTTTAAAGCTCCTTCTTCAATCCGGCTGAGATTCAGAAAATTAGCGATGGTAGCGTTTAGATAATCGGCGCTTTTAGCAGAAGATTTTAGTACGGCTTCCTGTGCCGGATTTAATGGTCCCAGCAGATTTTCACGTAAAGATCCGATGGCAAAGACAATCGAGGCTAATGGCGATTTCAATTCGTGAGTCACAAATCCCAGCATTTCCAGATAAGCCCGGTTTTTTTCATCGGCTTTCTTCAAAGCAGCCTCTACTTCCTGGAAAGCTTGCTGTAATTCATTACGATCGGTTTCCAGTGACTTCGCCATTAAATTGAATGATCTGGCTAGCTCGATGAGTTCCCTGGTATCATCAATCTGGTGTACCCGTGTCCCCAATTCACCGGAAGAAATCTGGCGGGTAGCTTCGACCAGTTTCATAATCGGGCGGCGTATTTTTCCTGAAAAATAGGTAGCCAAACCTACCGAGATTAACAAAGCCACTAATCCAAACGCCAGAAATTTTTTGGTTAAACTTGCTTTATAATCAAGATATTTTTTTTCCAGCAGACCGACAAATAGAATACCTATAGTATGACCTTTGGGATCACGAATAGGATCATACGCCGACAAGTACCAATCATTCACCACAAAGGCGCGGTCGCCAAAGCGGTTGCCCTCTTCAAGTACGGTTTTATATACTACTTCGGATACCCGGGTACCGATAGCACGAGTAGTATCTGCCCGGATTACATTAGTGGCGATGCGGGTATCCCACAGAAAAATGGTAACGGTACCCAATGGTTTTCCATCATAGACAGCGATATCAAATACCGCATCACGGATACGATCAACCAAATCAGAACGGCGATTGAGTAGGATGCCACCATAAACCACCCCATTCACTGCATCATGTACATTTAAAATCGGTACGGCCGATTCCAGAGCCATCCCGCGATCTTCAACCTTGCGTTCTGTAGGTCTGGCTCGTTTGGTTTCCACCAGAGGAATATAAGCCTGCGTGGCCAGTTCCTTACTTTTACGCAGTAAATCATCCCGTGAAATTAGAGTAGTGCCACTACTGACGCTTCCGCGTAGCGCCTGCTGAATGACCGGGTCCGAACGGGCCCGTTGTCCGGTAGGACCTTGATGACTGGAGGTACCTAAAATCACGCTGTCTTTGTCAATTAATGTCAGGAAATCCAATTTATATTGCACCCGCAGTCTTTCCAGCAGGGATATCAGACTGTCAGAACTGATCTCACGGCGCAAAGCTGAACGTAATGCTTCATGTTGTGAAACCAGGCTGACTGTCATCTGCAGCATGGTTTTCTCTTCATTATAGGCCACCCAGGCGGAATTCAGGTCCATCTCTACTCGCATTTGGGCTTCTTTACCGACCGTATCATTAATAAATGATAATCCGGCGTAGATAGCAAATACACCCATCAATAAAACCACCAGGGCGTAACCAAGTACTTGTATAGTACGAATACTGAGTTTCATGAACAGGCAGTATCTCTATATGATTATTTTCTTTGCACCAGGCAATTCCAGATCGTTTCTTCCAGTTGTTCACGGGCGGTTTTTTCATGCTCGCTGGATTCGGGCAGCGGCGAGACAGGTTTTGTGGATGCACCCTGCAGGAACAACTGATATTGTTGTTCCACTTCATCAATGGCAAATTCGATAGGCAGACTAACAAAATTATAAAATTCTGTACGAAAAGGTTTTAATTCTTCTACGGTGTGCAGATAATTCATGATTGCTGTATTAAGCAGTTTGAGTAGATAGACTATCTCTTCGAAACTGTAGCCTAATTGAAACCGGTTGTAACCGGACATCTCAAAATAGTTTTGCAACAATAATTTATTGGTAGTGTGAATAGAAGTAAGGATCAGGCGAAAGATCAATTTTAAAAACCAGGATAGATCGATCTGGTCGACCAGGCGTAAATGGGGATACTGAATGATTTGCTCATCCTGGTTTATCAGCTTAAATACGTAATCGATAATGTAATCATCGGCATCGGAGAGTGCCGTATAGATATTGAAATCCGGCCGGGAAGCAGCGCGGCGGAGCGCAGCCATATTGCGCATCTGCCAGGCAAAAGGTTCGCTCTTGAGTCGCTCGACCATATAGGGGATGCGGCGTTCGATCAGGTAACGTTGGTTCGGTGTCCATCCGATCAGACTGCAACTTTTTTTATTTTCTACATTCAATCTTTCATCTATATAGCGCCACATCCAGGGTCGTTCAAAGGGAGGGCTGCCTGTTATTTTTCCGATAAAATTCATACCATACAGACCCAATCCGCATATTGGTCTGGGCATGCGGATGGATTGACGGCTTTTTCCAAAGTAATAGCGGGTCGCCAGTGTATAAAGATCTAGATGGGAAGTGCAACCTCTGGTGCAGGCCAATACCGTTTCGGCTGGACCCAGGCGATGTCGGTTTAATAATAATTGACGAAAAAAAGCTACGATATCACGGATATGAATATAAGGAATTGCTGAAAGTCCTTTTCCAGCCAGTATGCGGGATCGCCAGGAATTACCGAGCCAGGTATTCAGAAACATATACAGTGGCGGGTATTCACACCAATCGCTGTAAATAGCACCAAAACGCACAATACAGGAGGGTAGCTGCGTACCCATTTCTTTGATCATTTTTTCACACAGACGCTTGCTCCAGGCATATATATGTTTACCATCGGGTGAGGATCGTTCATTAATAAACTCGTTTTCGGCCGGGAAGGAACAGGCGGCAACCGAACTAGAAAAGATAAAAAGTTTTGGGTTCACTGTTGCAGCCAACTGCATAATATTACGGGTACCATCTACATTGGTTGTCTGGTACTGAGGCAGGTGGTCACCGGAGAATTCGTAAAAGGCGGCCAGGTGAAAGAGATAATCCACACCACCTGCAGTCATGGCCTCACGAAAAGCTTTGGCAATATTATTTTTATCCGTTATATCGGCCCGGATCCAGGCAATATTGGGATGAACAGGAGCATTGCATTCATGCTGCGATCGCCGGGCAATAGCGAAGATTCTGTACTCGTTCTTAAATTCATCTAATAAATGGCGTCCCACAAAACCGGAAGCACCGGTGATTAACATGGTTGGAATTCTGCCGTTCATGATACTTCCTCTGCCGGCTGAGCTTGCTTTTTAAGATTTATAAACAATATTAAAATGATTGCACCCATCAGAACATCACCTACTGCAGATAGTAGTACAATCCAGATTGGTTCAATCAACAGGTAATAAAGGAATAAAAAAACCGTGGCGATTCCCTTGGCA
>CAYSHN010000246.1:0-1178 GCA_964430815.1 uncultured Calditrichota bacterium
CATTAAAAAAATATTTGGAATCCGCAGCGTCCGTCTGCGCAAACGGCTTGAGGTTGAAGTACACCTGGTTGATTGGGATTCCAAGATTACCTTCGACCGGACCGGTCTGCAGGAAAGCACGGTATCGATTCTGGATGTACCAATCGCCAAGATCATCTTACCGATAAATCCGGGTAAAAACATGACGGTAATTTCGGAAACCATCGCCATGAACCAATTATTAAAATTGCATGGTTATCATACCGCCAAAGAATTCAACCAGCGCCTGAAAGATTATATGAAGAATAAAATGACCGGTAAAAATCAGTCACCGGCTGATGCCTGGTCAAAAGATTTTGAATGAGTACGATTCTGACTTTTATAATTGCCCACGAAGATTTTTCAGTTGCTTTACTACGGACGGTCGAAAAGGTACTGGGCCCTCAACAGGGCGTGTTCACTTTTTCTAATCAGCAGGATGCTTTACCGGTACTGGCGCGAAAAATACTCACATTAATCAAAGAACACCAGGCTGAAAAAGTGGTTGTCTTTGTCGATTTAAAAGGCGGGAGTTGCTGGAATCTGGCCGGTCTGTTGCGTCAGGAATATCCACATTTAGTAGCTATCGCCGGTGTAAATCTGCCGATGTTGATTTCCTACTTTAATTATCGGGACGAACTAGCTATCGATGAGCTGATCAGCAAGGCCATACTCGACGGTGCCAAGGGTATCACGCGTTTAGAGGTTTAAAACGGCATGAAGGTACAATTACTACGTATCGACGACCGGTTGATACACGGACAGGTTGTTTTGAGCTGGGCTAAACATTTGAAGAGTAAGCGTATCCTGTTATGTGATAACGCTGTAGCCGCTAATGAATGGGAAAAACAGTTATATTTAACCTGTGTACCGGGTAATCTTCATGCCATTATCATGGGTACCGGAGAAACCAGGGATTTTTTATCCCGCGAACAGGCGAATCTGGACAAAACCATTATCCTGGTGAAGTCACCGCAGGTTTTACTGCAGTTAACCGAAAATGGATTTTTACCCGACGTAGCTAATTTAGGCGGTATGCATTATGCGGAAGACCGCCAGAAATATCTGCCCTATATTTTTTTATCCCCCCGCGATGTCGAAGATCTGCTGACCCTGACCCAAAAAGGAATTTCGATATACTGCCAGGAAGTCCCCACCGC
>CAYSHN010000246.1:1278-5656 GCA_964430815.1 uncultured Calditrichota bacterium
CGGGATCCAGCAGGTCCAGAGGCAAAAGGCCAAGGGATAAAGGTAGAAGAGTCATTCCCGCCAAGCGAATAGCACGCTTGATCGCAGGCAGGCGGGAATCTGACCCACCCCCCTACCCCCTCCCTTATCCCCTCGATTTCGCTCGGGGACCAGGGAGGGGATTGAGGGTAGGTTAATAAGAAAGTATAATTTAAAATCGTGGGGTTCTCATGTTAAAACAACTATTATTGATCACAGGTATACTGATATACATTTTATGCACCGTAAGTTGTAACACGGTTTCAAAATCGGGTTCAAATGAATTCACTATCCGTACGGGCGTTAATGTAAGTCACTGGTTGTCACAAAGTGATGCACGGGGCAGCGACCGGCTAAACTATATTACAAAATCTGACTTTGATACCATCGCCAGTATGGGTTTTGATCATGTGCGGATCCCGGTCGATGAAGTCCAGCTGTGGGATTCACTTGGCCATAAAGAAAAAGAAGCATTCGAATTACTGCATAATGCTATCAATTGGGCTTTTCAGGCCAAGCTACGGGTAATTGTGGATTTGCATATAATCCGCTCCCATTATTTTATCGCTGCGAGCAATCCCCTGTGGACCGATCCGGCCGAACAGCAAAAGCTGGTCGAACTTTGGCGGCAGTTGTCGGCGGAATTACGTCAGTATCCCAATGAAAAACTGGCCTATGAAATTCTGAACGAAGCAGTGGCCGATAATCCGCAGGATTGGAACAATCTGTTTAATAAAGTATTAGCCGATATCCGTACGAAAGAACCGAACAGGACAATAGTGATCGGTTCAAACCGCTGGCAGATTCCTGATACTTTCCCCGATTTGAAAATTCCTGATAATGACCGCAATGTCATTCTGAGTTTTCATTTTTACACACCGATGGCGCTGACCCATCACTTGGCGTCCTGGTCACCGATTGCCGAATATTCCGGAGCGGTGAATTATCCTGGCCAGATCGTCGATACCTTGAATTATCGTGATCTGTCAGCCGCAACGGTCGCAGTGATGAGAGCTTACGCTAATGGCTATTTTGACAGGACAACCCTGTTGAAGGTTATGTCTCCGGCCATAAAGGTGGCCAGAGAAAAGAATCTGCCTTTATATTGCGGCGAGTATGGTGTGTATCCCACCATTCCCGAAGAACTGCGGCTGCGCTGGTACAGTGACGTCTGCAGTATTTTTAATGAAAACAAGATCGCTTACAGCCACTGGTGTTATAAAGGTGATTTTCCGGTGGTGGATAAGCAGGGGGTACCGAATTATAAACTGGTTGCAGTTTTGACTGCTCCGTAGGGGCAGTATGTTCGTAGCCCCGTGTTAAACTATAAAAAGCACAGAGGCCAAGAGTCACCTTCGAGGTTCTAGAAACCTCGAAGGTGACTAGCTCGACAACCGCTGATAAAAGTACCTGAGTCCCTTAGTCCCTGAGAAAACAAAGACTCAAGGGTCATTCCCGCTTAACGAATTGTATGCTAGATCGTATGTTGCCTGCCTGCGGCAAACAGGTCGGGGCGAAGCATCTAAGTGGCTATATAGCTTGAGATAAAAAGAGACCCCTACTCAATAGCCACTATCTTTAGATAGTGGATAAATAATTATTCAATATATGTTTGGCTTTAGCCTCAAATAAATCTAAATCGTAAATTCTCACAATAAAATTTCTCACGATTGTTTATTTTGAGAATTGACTTGGTGAGTATTAATTATTAGGCGTTCTGTAATTGACATTATTTTTGGCTAAAGCCATGATATTTAGAGTTTTTCTTTACCACTATCTCAAGTATAGTGGCTAGTGAGTCTAACAGGATTGAGAATACAGACAAGCATAATCCCGATCAAAATAAAATATTGCGTTCAGCAATATTATGTCGCATATTATTCGTAAGATTCTTCTTTTAAGACGTTAGGTAATTTTAAATATCGCTGGCTCCCATGTTAAAACATGGAGCAGAATTTCAGGTAGGAGGAATTATGAAACTCTCAAAGATTTTCGTCATTTTTATTTTCATTCTTCTTTTCACAATATTCTTTTCGTGCGGGCAGGGAACCAACAGCACCGATCAGAATACCAGTGAATTAAAGTATTTGAATACGGTTTATGGCGGGTGTAACAGTACAGCCAGGCAAACTATCACCGAATTTGTATGTGATTTTAAAAATGATACGATATATTATTCCGTAACCGGCGAAATTCTGAAGATAACGATCGGGTTGAACTATATTTGCTGTGCACCGTTTGGATTGCACCAGTATCAGGAAAATCAAAATCTGTTTATCACTCTATATGATAGTTGTGGTCAAACGGGTTCTCCCTGTCACTGCAAATGTGTGTGTTACTATGATTTTGATACTTATTTTTCCAATTATCTGCATGATACCTATTATTTAAAAGTATATCTTCATGATCCCCAGCAAACGGCGGATAGTCTGATCCATGATATTGTTATACAATGAATTGACTCTTTAGTCCACGATCAAGGGGAGGGTCAATAAAAGGGGTTGAGCATGAAAAAATCATTATTGTTATTTACAGTGCCCTTCATTTTTGCTATCACCACTCTTATTCACGGCAATCCTGCAATACAATACATCCGCGCGATGAAGGATACCGTAGGGCAATATGAGAAATTCGAAGCGGTATTTGACTTGAATACCGTTTACCACAATCCCTTCGATCCGGAAGAAATTGATGTCATGACTACATTTACTGCCCCCTCAGGCAAAAAATGGACTATTCCTGCTTTTTATTACTATGCACATTCATTGTGGATGATACGGTTTTCGCCCAATGAGACAGGTTCGTGGATTTATTTACTCATTGTGAAAGACAAAACCGGCAGTACAATCAGCCAACCTGATACCTTTCAGGTAATCCCCTCAAAATATCATGGTCCTCTGCAAATTTCTATAAATAATCACCGTTATCTGGAATATGCTGACGGTACTCCTTTTTATGGGGTCGGCCTGTGGTATAACAGTGCTTTGATGCCTCCGGGCTGGGGTGACCGGGGTGAAAATCCGAAGGAAGATCTGGATAAGTTGAAAGAGGTTGGAGTCAACTTTATCAGTGCGGTAATGATGCCCCTGGAAACTATCGGCACAGGTGTAGGGCGGTATGATCAGAGTGTATGCAAACGGGTTGATAATCTGGTCGAATGGTGTGAAGAAAGGGATATCATATTAAGTCTGAATATCTGGTTTCATTCATATCTGTCAGAAACAGTCTGGCCGGGTTTCAATAAACGCTGGTATACCAATCCCTATCAGCATATTTGTGCGGCCAAAGATTTTTTCAGCAGCAAAGAGGCCTGGACCTTTCAGGAAAAGTTATATCGCTACATTATTGCCCGCTGGGCCTACAGCCGGGTACTGGGGATCTGGTTTGTCATAGATGAAGTCAATGGTACAGATAGCTGGGCTTCCGGAGACACTATTGGTGCGGCGAAGTGGGCACAGAAAGTACATGATTATTTCAAAGCCAACGATCCGTATAATCATCTCACCACTGGGACCCGCAGCGGCGGAATCCAGGAATTCTGGTATGAGGGATATAAGATTTTCGATCTGGCTGCCCGTGAGATATATGAAGGGCAGGGCTATCCCATCCTGGAGGATGGGAAAATCGATCCCGGCGATATGCATCCTTTAAAATTAAGTTATATGAATTATGTCACCGAGATCCGCAAACTGTGGAAAGGGTATCAGAAACCGGTAATCATGGGTGAAACAGGCTGGGATCATACCTTTTATGAACCTAGCATGCCAGGTTATCTGGCGCTGTATCATAATGCCTTATGGGCAGGTCTATCGACCGGTATGGCCATGACGCCGTTCTGGTGGGCCTATTCTGATTATCTGAATGATAACGTTGTTACACACCAATTGACCAGCATCAGTCGCTTTGTATCGACCATAAAATTTTCCAAACTAACGCAGGTCACATCTGTCGAAGCCAAAATAGCTGGCACCGGCGGTGATGCTTTTGCCATGAAGAGTGATCAACTGGTATTTGGCTGGGTGGTGAATCCAGACTCAGATGTGGCAGGTGCGAAAGTTACGGTATCATCTCTGGTTGATGGCAATTATAATCTGCAGTTGTACCACACCTGGGGTGGCCGGTTTTTTCATAAACAGAAGATATCAGTCAGCAATGGCTCGGTTAAATTTACCATACCAGCTTTAAAAATTGAGGATGGACGGGGGCAATATGTGGGGCAGGACCTTGCCTTTATGTTAGTACCTGTTAACTAAGAATAGGCCAAAGGGTCATTCCCGCTTTACATATGCCTTGCTTGACCGTGTACAGGCGGGAATCTGTATTTAGAAGGGACAAAGATCGAAGAGCTACCGCCAGGCAG
>CAYSHN010000247.1:0-5633 GCA_964430815.1 uncultured Calditrichota bacterium
TGGAAGAAGGCGCTTATCGAAAACGGCGGGAGCGGAATGATAATCACCAACTGGGCTTGTCAGTTTTGTACAGCCTGTTCTATTTTTTGCTGACCGGTTTCATAACCGACAATCCGGAAACGGTCGGTGTGCTCGAATTCCCGGATAATTTCACGACTGATAGTACTAAGGTCACGATCCGCTATAAGCAGTGAAATATTTTTAACCTCGGTAGTTATCACATAACCCAATACAACCATCTGTGCCAACGGTACACCAAAAATAATGGCGATCATCTCCCGAGTGCGGAAAATCTGCTTGAATTCTTTTTTAAGCATAGACAGAATGGGTTGCATTTTATTTCTCCAGATTCAATCTGAATTTACGCAGGGCAATACTCAATAATACCAAAGACATAATCAGTAAGAAAAGGATCTGGGACACCAGTTGTCCGGCGGTATTACCTTTTAACATAATTCCGCGGATGATGACCAGAAAATATTTGGCCGGAACGATATATGAAATATATTGCAAAATAATCGGCATCGAGTTAAGCGGAAAAATAAAACCGGATAACATGATCGTCGGTAATAAAGTTATCACCATGGCAAACATCATCGCTACCTGCTGGGTCTTGACTATCGTAGAGATCATTAAACCCAAACTCAAAGCTGAGATGATATAGAGAAGTGATAAGAGTAATAGTAATAGCACACTACCCATGAAAGGAACATTGAACATCAGCATCCCCAGTATTAAAATAGTCAGCGCTTCTAAAAATGCGATCAGGATATAAGGCAAAACCTTGCCGATAATGATCTCCACGGGTCGTATGGGGGAGACCAGGATTTGCTCCATGGTGCCCATTTCTTTCTCACGGGTTATAGTGATGCTGGTTAAAAGGGCTGAGACCATCACCAGTAATAAGGCAATCAAACCCGGTACAAAGAAATAAGCACTTTTTAAATCCGGATTGTACCAGATGCGTGGCTTAACCTCAATAGGCAGAGGTAATTGCTGTCCTGCCCTCTGATTGAACTCCATTATCACCGTGTTACAGTAATTTTTTATCAAGGTGGCGGCATTAGGATCCGATCCGTCCAGTATGATATGGACAGGAGTAAATATCTGTTGTTGAACCTGCCGGTCAAAATCTTGTTCAACTATCAAAACTGCCCGTGCAGTATGGTGCAGGAACAATCGCTCAATTTCACTGTGTTTACCGTTATAGTAAAAAACCGAGAAAAATGGACTGGCCTTGAATTGCTGAATTAGATCCTGCGAAAGAGGGGAATGAGCATAATCAATCACAGCTAGACTTACATCCTGGATTTCCAGGTTCAGGGCATATCCGAACATGGTCAGTTGAATTACTGGCATGGCAAAAATGATCAGTAAACTGCGTGGATCATGGATAATATGGATAAACTCTTTCCTGGAAATAGCCCAGATTCTGCTGACGTTCCGGTTCATTGTAACTTCCTGGTTTGGTACTTTAACTGCCCAGCGGAATTTTCCTTAACAGTTCCGGCCGTGGCAATTTCTATAAAAACTTCCTGCACAGTGTCTTTTTGATATTTTTCCTTTAGCAAACCCGGCTTGTCCATAGCGATGATCTTTCCGTCACGCATGATTGACAGGCGGTGGCAATATTCTGCTTCATCCATAAAATGGGTGGTAACAAAAATAGTTTTGCCCAATCCGGATGTTTGATAAATCAGGTCCCAGAAACTACGTCTGGCTTTGGGATCGACACCAGACGTTGGTTCATCAAGAAAAATAATTGGTGGATCATGCAACAGGGCGCAGCCCAAGGCCAACCGCTGTTTAAAACCGACCGGTAATTCATGGGTCATGCTGTCTGCTATATCCGTTAAACCCACTTGTTGTAGCATTTGTTCTCGCCGTACTCTGATGACACTGTTTGATAAACCGTAGATACCACCATAAAAGTCCATATTTTCCCGGATGGTCAGATCGTTATATAAAGAGAATCGCTGACTCATGTAGCCAATGTTCTGTTTGATCTGTTCACTTTTTTTGTAAATATCAAATCCGGCCACCGTTGCATTTCCAGCTGATGGTTTCAACAAACCACATAGCATACGGATCATGGTTGTTTTACCAGCTCCGTTAGCACCCAGGAAACCAAATATTTCCCCCTGTTTAACTTCGATACTCACCGAATCCACAGCGACAAACTTGCCGAAACGGCGGGTCAGATTTTCGGTTCTTACCACGATTTGCTCATTCATTCGCAGATCCCATTAATTCTAAAAAGATATCTTCGATGGATGGTGTCTGTATCGACCAATGTCGTAAATTTCCAGCAGTGGACTGTTGACAATTTTGCCAGTAAGTTTCGTCGGGTCGGTTGTAAAAACTAACATGTAAAGCATCACCGAATTTTTGAGTAATATGTACTTGTTTTTGGCTGCGAAAATAATTTTCCAGTTCCTGTAAATTGGATCCCAGTAAACGGTACAGTGGATAACGGTAAGTGGTACGCAATTCAGCCGGGGTGCCAAGCCCACGTAGTTGTCCATTAAAGAGTAGAGCTACGCGGTCACATTGATTGGCCTCATCCATGTAAGCGGTGGATACCAGGATGGTTGTGCCTTGCTGCTGAATGGAATGGAGAATATACCAGAATTCCTGACGTGAAACCGGATCGACGCCAAAAGTAGGTTCATCCAGGATCAGTATTTCAGGAGTGTGGATCAGGGCGCAGGATAGAGCCAGTTTCTGTTTCATGCCACCCGACAGGGCACCAGCTAATCGTTTTTTGAAAGGCTCCAGGCGTGAGAATTGATAAAGTTGTTGCAGGCGATTTTCACATTCACGTGGTGGCACCTGAAACAGGTCGGCAAAAAAGCGCAGATTTTGTTCGACGGTCAAATCCAGGTATAGCGAAAAACGCTGCGGCATATAACCCAGCAGGGAACGGATGGCAACAATATTCTGTGTTACTTCAATGCCTTTAACCAGAATAGTGCCAGCGGTAGGCACTAACAGGGTACAGATACAGCGCATTAAGGTGGTTTTTCCAGCACCATCGGGACCGATAAGCCCGAACAGTTCGTTCCGGTTAACCGATAGGGTGATATCGTTGACCGCAGTCAGTTGATCATACTTTTTAATGAAGTTTTTTATTTCGATGGCGTACATTGTATGTTCTCACCAACCCTCCCCTAGGTCCCCTCCCTGTCCAAGGGACGGCGGATAGGGAGGGGATTATGTGGTGGGTCGTGTTATCGTTCCCCTCGACTCCGCTCGGGGAACAGTTAGCCGGTCATTGAGTGTAATCGAGATGACCAGCGCATCGACTCCAATCAGCGACCGATAGTTACAGTTCTATCACCACCGGCATACCATGTTTAAGCAGACCTGCGGGATTATCAATGGAAATTTTAACTGCATAAACCAGTGATGTACGTGTTTCCGGTGTTAAAATTGACTTGGGTGTAAATTCAGCTTTTGGACTGATCCAACTGACCTGACCGGTCATATTATTTTCCAGGCCATCAATAATTACCCGCACGGTTTGTCCATATTTGACTTGTGATAATTGAGTTTCACTGATATAAATTTTTGTTTCGATGGTACGGATATCGATAATTTCCACTATTGCACTGAGAGGCATAACCGCTTCCCCTGTTTCGTAATATTTGGTAGTGATTATCCCGCTGCAGGGTGAGAGAATAACTGTATCATGAATCTTTTTGTTGGCTAGATTAAGTTGGGCCTGCACCTGTTGTTGCCGGGCAGCCAGACTTTGCAGATTCTGACGGGCCGAACGTTGTGCCGTGGTCACCGTTTGCAACTGATTTTGTGCATCGTCGAGATTTTGTTTGGGCGTTGAATTTTTTTGATAAAGTTGAGCAACGCGGTCATATTTTTCCTGAACATAGGCCAGATCTGTTTTAGTTTTATCGAATGTAGTGCGGGCAATTTCCTGCTGGATCTGTATCTCCAGCAAACTAGCCTGTAATTGTTGCCGCTGAAAGACAAGTTCGGTTGAATCGATGACTGCGATTTTTTGATCCTTAACGACCAGATCACCCGTATCGATGAACAGGGCAATAATCTGTCCTCCGACCAGGGCCGGTACCTTTACGGCCGTACCTTCCAGTACGCCGGTATATTGATGCTGGTTATCATTTTTACATCCGAGAAAGAAAATCAGTATGAGTAGTGCAACTGAGTAAAATTTCATATCTCCTCCTACTCGGTCGAGCCGATGGTTCCACAAAAGAACTGTAATTGTATCTTGTATTTTTGCCAGGATGTATAGTTTTCCTGCAAGCGCAGCTGGGCTTCGGTCAACGCGTGTTCGGCAGTGTTCAGGTCCAGAGAGGTCATAACCCCCTGTTGAAATTTTTCCTGGGTAATCCGGAAACGTTCGCTTTCCTGTTCGATCAGACGTTTTTGTAACTGTATTTGCTGCGTCAGGCTCTGCAGGTAAAGATAGGCCTCTTTAACCTGTTGTTTGATATCGTTGACCAGTTTCTGGTTTTCCAGATCCAGTTTTTCTTGTTCTATTGTCGCCTGTTGTACTTTGCTGGCATCGCGTCTCCAGTTCCAGAGTTCCCACTGCAAATTGATACCGAAGTTATAGTACTTCATCCATTCATCTTTAAAGTAGTTCACCCCGGGCCGGGCATAATGATAGGCCACCTGTGCGTTAATCTGTGGATAATAACCGGCTTTAATCATACTGGTTGCATCTTGTTGTAACTGGTAAGAAACTGATGTCTGTTTTAACTCCGGACGTTTTTCCAGAGCCATGGTCTGGTAATCGTTCAGAGGTTTCAGGCTGAAATCAGTTTCAGTGCCGGATTGATGTTTTATGCCGGGCAGGGCAGGTATGTTGAGCAAATATTCAAGTTTCGAATGTAAGATTTTTTCCTGATCCTGGATCAATTGCAGACGGTTCAACTGGTCCAGTTTATGATTGGCAATTTCCAGGGTATCGAAGGCATTGATTTGCTGAGCGGCTAGTAAATTGTTCAATCTTTCCAATTGCAGGGCAGTTCGGTCGATGCTTTTTTGCAGTACTTCCTGCTGCAAATAATTTAACTGCAAATCGAAGAATAACTGTCCGGATTGTAACAGCAGGACATTCAGCTGCGTGGTTTTTTGTGCAATCTGCAGTTCATACTTTTTTTTAGCGATCTGAACAGAATAATAGGTACGAAATCCTCTGAAAACAGGTTGTTGAATAAGTGCGTGGAGATCATATTGATTATGGACTCCCGCTTCGATACCTGTTAAGTCCATGATCGGTAATTCGATGCGGGCCAGTTCAGATTGGTACTGGTAATAGGAGTTTAAACTCAGGGTCGGTAGAAATCCCGTATTCTGGATCCAGATTTCTTTTTTAACCTGATCGATGGATTGATCCTGCTGTTTAAGGGCCAGGTTATTATGCAGGGCTAGATCCCACACTTTGTCCAGGGTCAGTGATTCCTGTGCGGGTAGCTCAACTGGAAGAGTGAATAGCCATAGCAAGAATACCCCAAAATAGACGATACCCTTTTTTGTCTCGCCCCGTTTCTTTCTGGTCAGATTAATAGTATTAAGAAACATTGGCTACGTCTCCTATTTAAGAACTGTTGAAATTTTCTTTTCTGTACCAATACCGTTCCAGATCA
>CAYSHN010000248.1:0-5623 GCA_964430815.1 uncultured Calditrichota bacterium
TACCTTTACCCCTCCCGGGAAACCCAAATATCCTCCGGTTGTGTTTGTGCCCGGCTGGGTCTCGCAGATCTTTGGTTGGAAAGAAGTTTTAGTGGAGATGACTAAAGATTTTAAGATCTATTATGTTGAAACCAGAGAAAAGATCAGTTCACAAGTGCAGGGCAGGGTTAAATATGATGTGGAATCAATTGGTTTGGATCTCGTCACACTGATTGAAAGATTTAATTTTAAACAACAGGAATACATCCTTTTTGGCAGTTCTCTGGGGGGAACAGCCATCCTTGACTTATGCCGATACCTGAAGCAAAAACCAGGTTGGCTGGTCCTGGTCGGACCGAATGCAGTGTTTCGCATACCCAAGACCTGGATTTTTATCATTAGACTCTTTTACCCCGGTTTATATGACTTGATCAGACCTCCGGTTAAATGGTATCTACGAAAATTTCGTCTGGATCTAAAGAGTGATTATGAACAGTATGAAAAATACTGCCGCGCCCTCGATTCCGGTGACCCCTGGAAACTTAAAAAAGGGGTTCTGTCGATGTATAAGTATGAAATTTGGCCATTACTGAAAGATATAGATATTCCAACCTTAATGATCGGAGCTTCCAAAGATAAACTTCATGAACCGGATAACCTGCGTAAAATGGTTCACCTGATGCCTAAGGCTACCTATCTGGATCTGGAGACCAACAAATTGACCCATAGCAGGAAGATGGTCGAAGAGATGCGGAAATATCTGAACGCGATTTTTCACCTTTGAGTTAGAGAAGTTGATAATTGCTAAGATTCTGATCTGTGTCACATTTCTTTTTTTAAGATAAAATAAATTATGCGAAAACTTAAAGGGGAAGATATGCGTAGAATCATTGTCTTATTTGTAATATGTTTTTTTGTGATTTTAATAGGTTGTAAAGAAGATTCCACGTCCGCCGTGGATAACGGCAGGCTAAGAATATATCTCACCGATGCACCGGCTGCCTATGATTCGGTAAATATCACTTTTAGCGAAGTAAGCGCACATTTAGACTCTGCCTGGATTAGTGTGCTGACCGAGCCGATTACATATGATTTACTCGATTTAAGCGGCGGAAAATTTCAGGTTCTGGGTGCCGCAGAGATACCAGCCGGACATTATACCCAAATCCGGATTAAGATCGATGATGCAAAGATTGGAGTCGATGGGAATGTATTCCCGCTGGAAGTGCCAAGTGGTGCACAAACCGGATTAAAATTCGGACCGGAGTTTACTATTGTCGCTGGTTCTACCTATGAATTAATGGTCGATTTTGATGCCAGTCGTTCAATCGTTGTCACCGGTTCACATAATAATCCCAATGGTTATAAATTAAAGCCCCATTTAAGGGTAGTGGCTAAAGCAGTTGCGGGTTCGATATCAGGGCAAGTTACCAATCCGGATAATGTACCCACAGCATACGCCATACAGGGTCAGGATACTGTAACCAGTGCATCGATTAATATGGCGGACAGTACTTTTGTATTGGGTTTTCTACCGGAAGGACTGTATACAGTATCGATAAGGGATACTTCAGATCATTCATTTAACCAGGAAAATGTACTGGTGACATTAGGTGCAAATAACGATATCGGATCGGTCACCCTGCAATAGGATAGTTTGTCTGATTTAGTAATTAAATTCATAATAAAAAGGTTGTGCTCTCTGGAAAATAGGGTACAACCTTTTTATTTTCCAATAAATCTATATTTTTAACGTCATCTTTTCAAAATTTCATAGTATATCTTCTGTGCGGCGGATAGTTCAGCAGGATCAATCGCAACATGAAACTGATAATGAAGATGCAAAATAAAGAAGAAGTTAATTATTAGTATAAGCTTATTTATAAATTGGAGGTTGTAGTGTCGGTTAAAGATTTATTTTTAATAAATATGATGAAAGTATCTTAAGGCGTATTGAAAATTTTTTAAAGTATATCGGTTTAATGCCAGAAAAGATTTATAAAAACTATGACCTCTTAAAGAGTGACTCTTTTATTTACAAAGACAAAAATCAATTACTAAGAAAATTAAATGAAGATATCATTTACCAAGAAAATATTGTTAAAAAAATTATTAAAAATTCAAAAAAAGAGAATCTTAAAACAAGATTAATCTCGTATTATTGGAGTTGTGAAGTTGAAGAAGAAAAAAATTGTAAATATTTAATTGTTCTATCCTGATAGAACCTGAAGATGATAATTTGGGTGAAATCGGATTCCCAATCATGATTGTATCTACAAAAGAGAACGAATTCAGATACTGGGAGATACTGGATATTGATTCTGCATGCAGGGCATAAGAGATCTTTTTGGTCAATAGGGTTATTATATTTAGAATATTGAAGTTCCCTTTCAGACAAAGCACGTTTTTTTAATTTAACATTGACCATCCCCTGGCCCCTCCCTGTCGACCGTCTTCGGCAACAGGGAGGGGTAGGGGGGTGGGTAACTAGTAATTGTTTTTCTATAAACATTTAATGTCTATGGCATCGGACTAATCGCTTCAGGATTTAAAAATATATTTGCATACTGAGTGAAGTTATAGCTAAATTACATATTTAGATTACGTTATGAATTAAAGGTCATAATCGATTTAGACGCGGGATTAATTTACAGATTAATGATGATAATCTGAGGAATGAATGAAAAAGAGAATTTTAGTGATTACGGGTGGAGGCGATTGTCCGGGTTTAAATGCAGTCATTCGGGCCATTGTCAAACGCGCCACACAGGAGCGAGATTGGGAAGTAGTGGGTAGTTACGAAGCATTCAATGGCATTCTCAGAGAACCGATGGAACTAATCATTATGGATGAGAAAAAAGTATCCGGAATTCATGTTAAAGGCGGAACTATTATCGGTACAACTAATAAAGGCGGGCCTTTCGCCTGGCCGATCAAGAATAAAGATGGTACCTGGGGTACAGTTGACCGTTCTGACGAATTATTACGTAAACTTCAATATCAGAATATTGAAGCAGTAATCAACATCGGTGGGGAAGGATCACAAAAAATATCACAAGCCTTATATGAAAAGGGGTGCAACATCATTGGTGTGCCCAAAACCATTGATAACGATCTGGCCGGAACAGATTTCACTTTCGGTTTTCAAACCGCAGCAGAGATTGCCACCGATGCTGTCGATAAATTGGTAACTACGGCTGAGAGTCATAACAGAATTTTTATTCTGGAGGTAATGGGCCGTGGTGCCGGATGGATTGCCCTGCACTCTTCGGTCGCCGGTGGTGCTGAAATATGCTTAATACCAGAAATTCCCTATGATATAGATACAGTAATAGAGCGTATCCATGAGCGTATGCCGATGGGACGTGGTTTTGTAAATATTGTGATTGCTGAAGGAGCCAAGCCAATCGGAGGTTCTGCGGTGGTAACTAAAAGCGACGAAATTGGCTATCTAAATCTTCGTCTGGGTGGCGCCGGACTCCGGCTCGAGCAGGAATTAAAAAATGCCGGTTGTGAAGAGGATATACGTGTATCAATCCTCGGCCATCTGCAACGCGGGGGAATACCCAATGCCTATGATCGCGTTCTGGCTACACAATTTGGGGTAAAAGCCTTTGAGATGGTACTGGCTCAGGATTATGGCAAGATGGTTGCTTATAAACATCCTCGGATAACTGTCATACCAATTAAGGATGTTATCTCAGCTTATAATGTAATAAAAATGGATGATCAGTTATTGAGAACTGCCCGCGGTATTGGGATTTGTATGGGGGATTAACCATTCACTGTTTAGTACCACTGCGCGGGTATACCAGCTTGCACCAATTCTTCAACCAACGGCTGCAGATGATCACCATTGAGTTTGGTAATGTGTCTCGATGAATACCCACGATCCAGACTATATAATTGAACCATAGTCGGTCGAATGATTTTTATTGTTCTGATCCAGGTTTTTATATGATCAGGAGTAAAATTACCAGACCGACCACCAGTAAAAAGCGCCTGTAGAGTAGTGTTTTTCATAATTGTGAGCATAGAAATCATTTGCTGGAGATTAAAGGGAATTATCGGCCGGTTATAATGTTCATAAAATTCAATTTCAGCGCAATCCAATTTAATAATTTTAAGGTCTAATTTGTCCAGGGCCAGCTGGATTTGCTGCTGCCTAATCTGGGTTCCATTACTCAGAATAGCTGTTTTGGCAGTGGGAATATAATTATTTCGTAAAGTTATCACAGCATTAACTAAGTATGAGAAATCGGGATGCAGGGTAGCCTCGCCATTACCGGAAAAGGTCAGGTAATCAGGCTTGAGATTCCCATTCTTCAGTCTGGATTCTAACCCTTGAATTATCGCCTCTGCTGAAAAGAAATTAGTTTTATGATTTATTTCTGTAGCTTTTATCCTGGTATACCCATATTGACAATATAAGCAATTCAAGGTACATACTTTGGTATTTGCAGCTAGGACATTGATTCCAAGCGATTTCCCTAAACGCCTTGAGTTAACTGGACCATAAACCGCATCTTTTTTTAACGGTAATATCTTGTTATCATTCATTTTATAGATTATTTAAACTTATGCTTTAAAAATCACTTTTATTTCAACTATTGCATTAAATTTAAAGTTTTGCAATGGCCTGACCAAGTCTTTTGATTCCTTTGCGAATTTCTTCTTCGTTCAGAGTAGCGATAGATAATCGCAGGTACTTCTTGGGATGTGATTTGGTGAAGTAAAACTCACCGGCAGAGGCTGACACTCCATGCTGATTTAGTGTGTCTTGCAGATAGTTTATATCTTTGTACTCTTTGGCTAGTTCCAGCCAGATGGTATAACCACCTTCGGGTCTGGTCCATTTGACATTATGGGGCATGCATTCTGTAAGAGCTTGGAAAGCGGTTTGCATCCGTTTGCGGAAAATCCGGTGCATCCGTTTAATATGAATATTATAGTAACCTTGGCGGCAAAAATGATTTAGCGCAGCCTGGGTCAGGGTATTGCAAGAAAGGTCACAAAAACGCCTGATCGCTGTCAGTCGCTCAATACACTCTTTATCTGCTACGATCCAGCCCACACGAATACCAGGGAATAAAACCTTGGAAAACGTACCCATATAAAGTACAATGCGATTTCTATCAATTGATTTGATCGGTAGGGCGACTTTACCAAAATATTTCATTTCCTCTTCAAAACCATCTTCGACCAGGGGGAGGTTGTTATTTTCACATATTGCTAATAACTTTTCACGGTGATTTTGACTGGTGGTAATGCCGGTTGGATTTTGAAAATTGGGAATAGTATATAAAAAAGCAGGTCTCTCATTCTGGATCACTTTTTCCAGAGCCTCTAAATCTAATCCATCATTTTTCATTTCGATTTCTAGCGGTTCTACCCGGTAAAACAAGAAAAGAGGAATAGCAATGGCATAAGTTGGCGCTTCCACGGCCACCTTAATACCCGGGATGGTGAACATTTTTAAAATAAGATCAAGAGCCTGTTGTGAGCCATTGGTGATCAGAATCTCTTCGGGAACGGCGGCAATACCATGTATCTGCATGCGTTGAGCGATAAATTCCCGTAAAGGATAATATCCTGCGTAATCACCATATGACAATACTTTTTGACCTTCATTGACCAACACCTG